>CALGGX010000220.1 GCA_937916025.1 uncultured Selenomonadales bacterium | reverse complement strand
TTCTGCGGGTACTTGCCGTTGAGTACCGCATAGAATCCCGCGTGCACCGCCTCTTGATTGGCGGCTTCGATGAACTTCTCCGCGACCTCGTCCAGCCCCTGCTCACGAGCCAGACGCGCCAACGCATAGTACATCATCGTGCCGTTGGCCTCGCCTTTCGCCAGCATTTCCGAAATCGGCTCAAGCAATCGCTCCGCATATGCCGACATCACGCCGCCGAACAATACCAATTGCGGGCGAAACATGTTGACGACATTCACCACGCCCTGCCCGAGCATCAGCGTATATTGCTCGAGCACTTCGATCATGTCGACGTCCTCGCGATCTATGCGCTTGAAAATCTCCTCGAGTGTCGTTTCGTGCCCGAGCACGAGTTGCGCCGCGCGGAGTAATGCCGGAACCGAAACATACGCTTCCAAACAGCCTTTCCGACCGCACGAACATCTTCTGCCGTTGACGCGAATGACAAAATGCCCGAGCTCCGCGCCGCCGATCATTCCGCCTTCAAACAGCTCGCCGTTCAAAATTATGCCGCTGCCGAGTCCGTTGCCGAGCGTCAGCAAAACCATATCCGAAACATCGCGCCCCGCGCCCGCAACCAATTCGCCCAGTGCCGCGCAATCCGCGTCGTTTGCAATCCGAACCGGACACGGAATCAATTCGCCGAGTTCTTTCGACAGCCGAACGTTCTCCCAGCGAAGATTGTTCGAGTACAAAACCGTTCCCGAGCGTCGATCGATCGTTCCGGCTACGCCCGCACCCACACCCACGCATTGCTCGAGCGGAATATTATTATCCGAAAGCAGTTTTAAAATATTTCGCGCGGTTTCCTCGACAATCACTCGCGCTCCGCGCTCCGGCTTTGTCGGATATCTTTCGACAGCCGAAAGCTCGTTGCGTTCGTTGACGAGCCCGAGCTGAATTTCCGACGAGCCGATCAAAACTCCGACGCGGATCGGATTTTTCTTCTCTCGAACCGTCGTCAAAAGTGCTTCGCACTTGCCTTCGATTTGCCAATCGCCGCTGCCGGCCGGCAGGAAAAACGAATCGCCCTTTCGATATTCAATCGTCGTTCCTTGATTGCTCAGCGTGCCGTTGCCGTCGAGGATCAGAATAGACAGGAATGATTTTTGATCGACATTGCCTTGCACGCGATACGTCAACACGCCGTCGAGCAACAACTTGTCGACCGTGAAATAATCGCAATCGGCGAGATGCGGATAAGCGGCATCTTTTCGACCAATCGGAACACGATTTGTAACGGCGAGTGCTTTTTCGATGTGAAGCTCGCGCCCTCTGTCATAATCGCAGACACGATACGTGACGTTCGAGTTTTGCTGAATTTCGGCGAGCATAATGCCCTTGCCGATCGCATGTAATGTGCCGCTCTCGATCAAAATCGTATCGCCTTTGCGAACTTCGACTTTTTTGATCACTTCGAGAAGCGTATTGGATTTAATCCGCGCGGCAAATTCTTCTTCGCCGATCTCGTTTTTGAAGCCGTAATAAAGAAACGCGCCGGGCTCGGCATCGAGAATATACCAAAATTCCGTTTTGCCGAATTGTCCTTCATGGGCGAGCGCATATTCATTCGACGGATGAACTTGAATTGACAAATTTTCGCGCGCGTCAATGAATTTGATCAGCACCGGAAAATCTCTGAAACGGCGACAGTTCTCTCCGAGTACTTCAACGCCTTCGGACTCGATGAACTCCGGCAGAGTTTTGCCGTCGAAAACGCCGCCTTCGATCACGGACGCGCCGTCCGGATGACATGACAACTCCCAAGCTTCAGCCAAAATTTCTCCGCCGTATTCGACATTGAATTCATCAATCAATCGTCGCCCGCCCCAGATGTAATTTTTGCATGCCGGTTTCAATTTCAATACAGACATATCAATCTCTCCTTCGAGTGAATTATAAAAGAACCGGAACCGCTTTTCAACCGCGTCGAATTGTGATATGATTTTTGTCAACAGGTGGTGAGTTTGAAATGGGATTGCGGGAGCAGAAAAAAATTCAATCGCGTCAACAGATCATGGAGGCGGCAATTCGGCAATTCGATCTGTGCGGCTACGGCGAAACTTCAATCGCCGATATCATGAACGAAGCGGGGCTCGGCGTCGGTACTTTTTACAATTACTTCGCGTCGAAAGAAGAATTGTTGATCGCACTGTTGGAAACGATTGAAGACAAAATATCGTCGGCGGCAAATGCAAATGACTCACCGTTGAAGGCGTTGGAAAAAGTCAACGCGCGGACGGCGGAACTGCTCGACGAAAACAAATTCATGCTGGCGTTGTTTTTAAGCGCGTCGGAACATTCGGATCGCCCGGAACAACTGAAGACTCGATTGCGCCCGGGCTTCAAACCGATTTTCGAGACGATCATCAAATACGGACAGAAAATCGGCGACATCAGATCGGACGTGCCGAGTGCGCTGATTGCCGAGCTGTTTCATTCGATATATCATTCGGCGGCATTCAGCATCATGCCGCTCCCGTTTCAAACGAACATTCGGCTGAAGGTGCAATTATTGATTGACGGTATAAAAACTGATCGGAGTTGATGAGATTGATCAGCGTGACGAAACTCCTGTTTGCACGCGAATACTACGGCGATCGATTGCGATACACGCGTTCGGAAAATCGAAACGGCGCGGCGGACGGCATCGGTCCGGTTGTCGTTTGGAACTCGACAAAGACATGCAATTTGCGTTGTCGACACTGCTACATGGATTCGGACGGCGGTCGGTATGATGAGCTGTCGACGGAGGAAGCAAAGAAATTCATCGACGATCTTTCGGATTTTCGAGTGCCGGTGCTGTTGTTCAGCGGCGGCGAGCCGTTGATTCGCAAGGATTTTTTTGAATTGGCATCATACGCGGGCGAGCGAGGCATTCGTCCGACTCTCTCGACGAACGGCACTTTGATCGATCGCGAAACCGCGCGGCGCATCAAAGAGATCGGCGTGGGCTATGTCGGCATTTCGCTCGACGGTTTGTCGGATGTGAATGACAAGTTTCGCGGCGTCGAGGGCGCATACGAACGAGCCATGCGCGGCATCGAGAATTGCGTGGCGGTCGGTCAGCGTGTAGGCTTGCGTTTTACGATCAATCGACACAATTTCGAGGAGCTCGATCGCATTTTCGACTTCATCGAGGAGAAGCAGATCAATCGCGTGTGCTTTTATCATCTCGTGTACTCCGGACGCGGCAAGAATGTCGAGGACATCACTCCGGAAGAGACGCGGCGGGCTATGGACATCATCATCAATCGGACGGAGGATTTTGAGCGGCGCGGTCTCGAAAAAGAGATTTTGACTGTCGATAATCACTGCGACGGTCTTTATTTGTATCTCCGAGCGAAGGCACCGGGCGATCTCGAAAACGCCGCGCGGATTAAGAAATTCATTGACATGAACGGCGGCAATCGCTCGGGAATTGCGTTCGGCGAAGTCGGTCCGATCGGCAATGTGCATCCCGATCAATTCACGCAACATCACACGTTCGGCAACGTCCGCGCGGAAAAATTCGGCGATATCTGGAGCCGCGCGGAGCATCCGATCCTTAAAGGGCTGAAAGATCGCAAGCCGCTGTTGAAGGGGCGATGTGCGAAGTGTAAGTTCCTCGACAATTGCAATGGAAACTTCCGCACCAGGGCAGAGGCTGTGACGGGCGATTTTTGGCAATCCGATCCGGCGTGCTATCTCACGGACGAGGAGATCGGCATTGGCTGAATACAACGACATTGACAAAAGTAATTGGCGCGAGTACTCGGAGATATGGACGGACTCGCTGTGGCAAATCGATCGGCGAGACAAGTCCGGCGCGCACGACGGTTCCTATCACGGCAATTTCGTGCCGCAAATTCCGCATCAACTGTTTGCGCGCTATACCAAGCGCGGCGATTGGATTCTCGACACATTCATGGGCAGCGGCACTTCTTTGATTGAAGCCAAGCGCATGGGGCGAAACTCGATCGGCATTGAATTGCAATCGGAAGTTGCAGAAAAAGCTCGTGTCGGTATCGACGACGAACACGCTGAAAATATCCGCGCGGAAATTCTGATCGGTGACAGTCGCTCGATTGATCTGAATTCGGAACTTAATCGATTGCAGATCAACGGCGTCCAGTTTGTGATCATGCATCCGCCGTATTGGGACATAATCAATTTTTCGGATTCGGCGGACGATCTTTCAAATGCCGCGAGCCTCGAGGATTTTCTTCAATCGTTCGGTCAAGTGATCGACAACACGACGTCGGTGCTCGATGCCGGTCGGTTTTGCGCGGTGGTGATCGGCGATAAATACGCGGATAAGCAAGTTGTACCGCTCGGATTTTACTGCATGAATTTGTTTCTCGAGCGAAACTTTTTGTTGAAAGCGATCATTGTCAAAAACGTCGGCGAGACGAAAGCAAAGGCGCATCAAAAAAATCTCTGGCGATATCGCGCTCTACTCGGCGGCTTTTATGTCTTTCAACACGAATACGTCTTCGTCTTTCAAAAAAAATGAGGCAGATAAATGGAAACGAAATTATCACAGCAACTTGACATAACGGAACTCAAGGCGCAATATGACGACGCCTGTCGACGTGTACTTGCGGAAAAACATGTTCTCGCTTGGATTCTCAAATACACGTTGGAAGAATACAAAGATTGTCCGATTGACGATATTGCCGATAAATACATCGAGGGCACACCCGACATTAACAATCGGCGCGTCGATTCTGAAGAGAGCAATTCTGAAATTCAAGGCGTAAGTACAGACGACAAATCGCCGAATGAAGGGACGATATTTTACGATATCAAATTCAATGCAATTGTTCCTCCTTCGACACAACCCGACGAGTCTGAAGGCAATGTCAATTCAATCGTCATCAATATCGAGAGTCAAAAAGATTTTCATCCCGGATATCCGCTGCTCAAACGTGCGGCGTACTATTGCGGGAGAATGATCTCGGCACAAAACGGAACGATTTTTGTCAATCAGCATTACGAAAAACTTCGGAAGGTTTGTTCGATTTGGATTTGCCTGCAAGCTCCGAAGTATCTGCAAAATACGGTCACGCAATATTCGATGCGGGAGCACAATTTGATTGGCAAAGTCAAAAATCCGAAGTCGCATTACGATCTTATCACGATGGTAATGGTTTGTTTGGGCTCGCCTTCGCGCGCAGAAAACGACATGCTTAAGATGCTTAACACTCTCATGTCGAATGAACTCAAAGCGGACGAGAAGCGAAAGGTATTGAGTGATGATTTTCAGATCAAAATGACGTACAAAGATCGAGAGGAGTTGAGAAGAATGTGCAACTTGAGCGAAGGCGTTTATGAGAACGGTTACGCCAACGGGTATGGGAACGGCTTCGGACGCGGCTTCGACGACGGCTTCGACAATGCAAATATCCAAATGTTGGTTGCATACATCAAAAACAAGCATGTGTCGCCGGAAGAAGCCTTCGAGGATTTGAGCGTCCCCGCGAATAAACGTTCGGTCTATGCCGATATACTGAAGCACAAATTGAACGGGGAGTGATCCTATTGATCGTTTCGTGGAACACGACGAACGCCTGCAACATGTATTGCGCGCATTGCTATCGCGACGCGGGTTGCAAGGCTGACGAAGAACTCTCGACCGCCGAGGCGAAAACTCTGCTTGATCAAATAGCTGCCGCCGGTTTCAAGATCATGATTTTTTCGGGCGGCGAGCCGTTGATGCGCCCGGATATTCTCGAGCTCGTCCGTCACGCCGCGAGTTTGAAATTGATCCCCGTGTTCGGAACGAACGGCACGCTGATCACTCGGGAGCGCGCTCAACAATTGCTCGACGCCGGAGCTCGCGGCATGGGAATTTCTCTCGACTCGCTCGATCGCAAAAAGCATAATCACTTTCGATCATTCGACGGAGCGTGGGAGGGCGCGGTTGAAGGCATGAAGAATTGCCGCGCGGTCGGACTGCCGTTTCAAATTCACACGACTGTAATGGATTGGAATCAACACGAGCTCGAGGCGATCACGGATTTCGCGGTCGAGATCGGTGCACGCGCACATCACTTCTTCTTCTTGGTACCGACGGGGCGCGCGGCATCGATCGAGGAAGAAGCACTCCGCACTCGCGAATACGAAGATGTTTTGCGCCGAATCATGATCAAGCAACAATCGGTTCCGATCGAGATCAAACCGACATGCGCGCCGCAATTTTTGAGAATCGCGTCCGAGCTCGGAATGAAGACGCGATTTCGGCGCGGTTGTTTGGCGGGCTTGTCTTACTGCATCATCTCGCCGCGCGGCAAGGTTCAGCCGTGTGCGTATCTCAATATGGAGCTCGGCGATGTGCGCGAGACGCCGTTCGATGTGATCTGGAAACGCAATCCGATCTTGGCGCGGCTTCGGACGCTCGATTACGGCGGCAAGTGCGGCGGTTGTCGATATAAAAATGCATGCGGCGGGTGTCGAGCGCGTGCGGCATGTTATCACGACGGCGATTTCATGGCGGAAGATCAATGCGCAATGTCGGGAGGCGATTGAATTGTTCGAGCTCCGACCTTATCAAGAGAAGTTCATCAGCGATATCAAAAATGCATTCCGCGCGGGCAATCGGCGAGTGTGTGCGGTAATGCCGTGCGGCGCGGGCAAAACTCTCGCGACTGCCGACATGACGCGCAAGTCTGTGGCGAAAGGCAATCGCGTCGTGTTCATGGTTCATCGACAGGAATTGATCGAGCAAACGTCAAAGACATTCACGGCAATGGGGATCGAGCACGGGATCATAGCCGCCGGTGCGGAGGCGAATTACGAATTGCCGGTGCAGATCGCGAGCGTGCAGACGCTCATTCGTCGGCTGAATAAAGTGCCTTCGCCGCAATTTTTGATCGTCGACGAGTGTCATCACATCGAGGCAAAGACGTATAAGCAGATCGTCGATGGCTGGGATTGTTTTCTGCTCGGGCTGACGGCGACGCCGGTGCGGATGGGCGGCAAGACATTGCACGACTCGTTTGATACGCTCGTGATCGGACCGAGTGTTCGGGAGTTGATCGAGAAGAAGTATCTCTCGGAGTTTGAATGTTTGGCGTCGCAGGGCATCGATTACAGCGAGCTCAAGATCAAGACCGACGGCGATTACACGAACGACTCGATGAGTCGCGTGATGGATCGGATGGAAGTGATTGGCGACATCGTCAGCGATTATCGCGAGAATGCGCACGACAGGAAGGCGATCTGCTATTGCGTTAACATCGAGCACTCGAAACATTTGGCGGAGTCATTCAACGAGGCGGGCATCAGTGCGGAGCATCTCGACGGCGATACTTCGACTCGCGATCGCAATGAGATCATCGAGCAGTTTCGGCGCGGGGAGATTACGGTTCTGTGCAACGTCAATCTGTTCGGCGAGGGCTTTGACGTGCCGGACATGGATTGCGTGATCCTCGCGCGTCCGACGCGATCGCTGACGCTGTTCATTCAGCAATCGATGCGCGCATTGCGAATTGATCCGAGCAATCCGAATAAGAAGGCGTTGATCCTCGATCACGTGAACGATTTCGAGCGATTCGGAAATATTACATTGGATCGGCGTTGGAGTCTCGAGCCGAACGAGGAGAAGAATATCGACTTTGACATGGAGCCGCCGGATTATCGTGATACGGAGCGATTGAAGTTGGCGACCGGCGAGATGATCAAGATATACGACTCGACCGAGGGTTTGGCGTCGACATACAAGAATTTTTTGCGTGTCGGCTATATGCGCGGGTATAAAAATCCTCGGGCGTGGGCGGCGTATCGCACATTGGATTTTGCACAGTCGCAGACCGATTGCGAGACGATCGCGCTCGCGTGCGGCTATAAAAAAGGCTGGGGCTATCATCAGTGGAGCGACATCGTCAAGCGTCGTCGGAAATGGGGGAGACAACATGATTGAATTACGTCAATATCAAAAGCAATTCATCGCTGATATTTACAAAGCATTCGATACAAACCGACGAGTGTGCGGAGTGATGCCATGCGGTGCGGGCAAAACACTCGTCATCGCCGAAATGACGAGGCAATATGCGGCGAAAGGCAATCGCGTCGTGTTCATGGTGCATCGACAGGAATTGATCGAGCAGACGGCGCGAACATTCGATGAAATGGGTATCCGTCATGGGATCATCGCCGCCGATTTCGAGCCGAATTACGAATTGCCGATTCAAATCGCGAGTGTTCAGACACTCAAAAAACGACTTGACAGAGTGCCGACACCGGATTTTCTGATCGTCGACGAATGTCATCACATCAAAGCGAAGACGTACAAACGCATTGTCAATCAATGGAAATGTTTGTTGCTCGGCTTGACGGCGACGCCGGTTCGCATGGGCGGCGTCACTCTTCACAACTCGTTTGACGTACTCGTCATTGGTTCGAGCGTAAAAGAATTGATCGCGCAGGGATATTTGGCGCATTTCAGTTATTCTTCCGCACCGTTGAAGATCGATCTGCAACATCTCCGCCTTAACAAATTCGGCGATTTCAGAGACTCCGACATGATTGATGCTCTTGATCGACAGGACATCATTGGAGACGTCGTCAAATGCTATCGCGAGCATGCTGACGGACGACAGGCAATCGTTTACTGCATAAACATCCATCATTCCGAACGCACCGCGAAAGTGTTTAATGATGCCGGAATTCGCGCGGCTCACATCGACGGCAACACTCCGAAGTTTACTCGCCGAAGCATCATCGAGAAATTCCGTCGCGGCGAGCTCACAGTTCTATGCAACGTCAATCTCTTCGGTGAAGGCATCGACGTTCCGAACATGGATTGCGTCATTCTTACACGTCCGACGCGATCTTTCACTCTGTATTATCAGCAGGCTATGCGCGCACTTCGGATTGATCCGCACAATCCGAACAAGGAGGCGATCATCGTCGATCTCGTTGAAAATCACAGCCGATTCATGATGATCGACGAGCCGATTGAGTGGACACTCGATCCGAACGAAATTCAGAACATCGGACTTATGCCGATCAAAACTTGTCCGGAATGCAGTACGCATGGAATTCCGACCGGCACTCGCACGTGTAAAAACGTCATCGCCAACCACAGTGCGAACAAGGCGATCGAACGAACGGCTCACTCGCTGTCAATCGTCTATCAAACGAATGCGCCGCTCAATCGCAACGGTTCGCTTGTGCTTGCGGACTATAAAACTGCAGTCTGTCTTGAATTTATCGCCGAAGGAGCCGCGCTTATTTCGGACGCAAAAGTTGAACGTCGACGCGTCGCGAGAGTCATTCAACAGCCGTATCTCGAAAGCAAATATCAACAGTTGTATCAATTGCGGATTGAATGTCTCGATGAAAAAATTGCAATCAAAGAGGCGAATGTTTCTCACACGAACGGCACGTCATTCGACACACCGATTCTTTGTGATGCCGAAGGCAGAGTGCTGAAGTATTTCTTCAACAAGAACGGCGATTTGATCTGCGGACATATCTTCAACATCCGCAAAACTCACATCGATGAGGACGGTATTATCGTCAAAATTTATGACTCCGGTCAAACCGAGCAACATTCCGAGCAAAGTTCTCGCAATGAAATTGCCGAAGACGTGGCAACAATCGAGACGAGCAAGCAGACGTGGTTGTCAACGAAACAGTTGAACTTGGACGGCTTCGAGCCGGAACACGAGCAGACGGAATTAGATTTTGGCTGAATGTAATTCGTTGCCAATTTTTTTTTTTTGTGATAAACTGCCGCGCGTAAACGATCTCAACGGGAGGAACCGATATGATAATCGTAATGAAGCCGACGGCAACGCAAGAGAACATCGAAAATGTTGTGCGCAAGATCGAAAAAGCCGGTCTTCGGACACATCTGTCGACAGGCGAAGAAGTCACCATCGTCGGCGTGATCGGCGACAAAAAATTGATCGCCAACCTCGAAGTCAACATGCTCGAAGGCGTCGATAAATCCGTGCGCATCACAGAAAAATACAAACTCGTCAGCCGCGATTTTCATCCCGCCGACTCGATCATCGACGTGGACGGAGTAAAGATCGGCGGCTCGGAAATCATCGTCATGGCAGGACCCTGCGCCGTCGAATCGCTCGAGCAATTGCGCGAATCCGCGCGGCTCGTCAAACAATCGGGCGCGAAATTCCTGCGCGGCGGCGCGTACAAACCGCGCACTTCGCCGTATGATTTTCAGGGTATGCAGGAAGAAGGTTTGAAATTGCTCCGCGCGGCGGCGGATGAGTTCGATCTGAAAGTCGTCACGGAAGTCGTCGATAAAGACGACATTGAGCGCATCGAAGAGTATGCTGACATGCTTCAGGTCGGTGCGCGGAACATGCAAAACTTCCAAATGCTGAAAGCACTCGGACGCGCGAAAAAACCCGTGCTTCTCAAACGCGGACTCTCGGCAACAATCAGCGAGTGGCTCAACGCGGCGGAATATATCATGGCGGGCGGCAACGAAAACGTCGTCTTTTGCGAGCGCGGCATCAGAACTTACGAGACGTTTACGCGAAACACACTTGACTTATCGGCGGTCGCGGCAATAAAAGAACTCTCGCATCTGCCGATCATCGTCGATCCGAGCCACGGAACCGGGCGTTGGCAAATGGTACAGCCGATGGCGCGCGCGGCAATCGCGGCGGGAGCGGACGGACTGATTATCGAAGTGCATCCGCATCCCGAAGTTGCATTGTCGGACGGCAACCAATCACTTAAGCCGAAGAATTTCGATAAGCTGATGCGCGATCTCGATGCGATTGCGAAAATCATGGGGCGGTCGATATGATCAAACTCGCGATAATCGGCGTCGGATTGATCGGCGGCTCGCTCGGACTGGCGTTGAAAGAAAAACTCGGCGATGAAATTTACATCACCGGACTCTGCCGAACGCAACGCTCGATGAACAAAGCCGTCGAGCTCGGCGCGGTCGATTTTGCATCAAACGATCTCGAGCGCGTCGTCGGAGATGCCGATATCATTTTCCTGTCTCCGCCGGTTTTGCAGATCGTTCCGATGGTCGAAAAAATTCTGCCGTTCCTCAAAAGCGGCGCGATCCTCACCGATGCCGGTTCGACAAAACAATTCATCTTCGATCATTTGAAAAAAATCCTGCCGTCGGACGTGTATTACGTCGCGGGGCATCCGATGACCGGGCGCGAAATGAGCGGCGTCGAAGCCGCCCGCGCGGATCTTTTCAAAGACAAGGCGTATGTCATCGTCGAGGATACGGGCGCGCCGCCGGAAGTTATCGAGCGGCTCATGAAAATCCTGCGCTTGACCGAGGCGAAATTTCTGCACCTTGACATTGCGCAACATGATCGATGCGCGTCGGTGATAAGTCATGTACCGCACATTGCGGCGGCGGCACTGGTTACGCTTCTCAACCGTTCCGGCAACGATCTCGACTCGTGCATCAAATTGATCGGCGGCGGTTTTAAGGACACCACGCGAATTGCGTCGTCGAATGCCGATATGTGGGCTGACATCTGCATGACAAACGGCGATGCGATCGCGACCAATCTTCGGCAATTGCAAACAATCCTCGGCGAAGTGATCGATGCCGTCGAAAGAAAAGATCGGCAAGCGGTGCATGATTACTTCGCGGCATCGAAACAGCGGCGCGACTCTCTGCTCGAAGCCGTCAAATTCGATCCGAACTGATTTTCCGACGGCGCATGCAAAATTCGATTGAGGGGGAATTTAATGAAGGCAGTGGTATTGTCAAGCGGCGGCATCGACTCGAGCACTTGTCTCGGGCTTGCCGTCGAAAAATATTCGCCGAAAAACGTCGCGGCAATTTCGATTTTTTACGGGCAGCGGCACGAACGCGAGCTCGCTTCGGCAAAAAAAATCGCCGAACATTACGGAGTCTCGCATTACGAGTTCAATGCGTCCGCGCTCTTCCAAAAAGCCGATTCGGCTCTTCTGAAACACTCCGCGCGGAAGCCCGAGCACGCCTCTTACTCGAAACAATCTTCAGCCGAAAAGAAAATCGCGACATATGTTCCTTTCCGAAACGGCTTGATGCTGTCGATGGCGGCGTCATTCGCGGACGGCTTTTACGAAGGCAACGAGCCGATTGAATTGTATATCGGAGTGCATGCGGACGACGCGGCAATTCACGCTTATCCGGACTGCAGTGACGAATTCGTTGCGGCAATCGATCACGCAATCGCAATCGGCACTTACAATCGTGTTCGTGTCGTCGCGCCGTTCGTCAATTCAAACAAGGCGCAAGTCGTGTCAATCGGAATGAAACTCCGAGTTCCGTACGAATTGACATGGAGCTGTTACGACGACGGCGAGGTTCCGTGCGGGAAGTGCGCGACTTGTCTTGACCGCGCGGCGGCGTTTGCGGCGAATAATGTTTCCGATCCGGCATTGAAGCAATAATTTTTTTTGATCGTCGAGAACAGGAGCGATCATCATGCAGGAAAAAGATATAAGGGAATGGTTACGCCCGATCAACAATTCGCTCGAACGCGTGGTGCCGACGAACAGAAAACTCGTCGACTTCATCAACGAAAAAGCGACGGGCACGGGCATCAAACGCTCGGTGAGCAAAGTCAAGTTCCTCGATAAATCCGAAAAGAGTACGTATCAATGCATGAGCTTGACGATGAACGAGCTCAAAAAGAAACTCGAAGAGCGCAAAGTCAAAGACGAAGACAAAGCCCTGATCGTCCAAAAAGCGCAAGAGATCATGGACGAGGCGCGTAAAAATGTCGAGCGCGTCTACGGCGAAGTTCGGCGATACATCGTCACGTCCGAATTGCGGACGGGTTGCGTTCAGCATCATTATAAAAGAATCCCGACGATGACTGCCGAGCAGAACGAGGCGTTGTCGAAAGAAATGTTTTCTATGGCGTTGGAGTTCGTCAACAAAAGCGATAAGCATGATATCGGCGATGTGGAAGAGGAGTTTGAGAAGATCAATCGGATTGCGGCGGAGCTTTTCAAGTTGGTTGAAAAAACGGGCGGACTCTCCGCACCGCCGAAAAAGCAGAAAAACACTCGCGAAGAGCATAAAAGTCTGAATCCGTTAAGTCTGCTCGAAAACCTGTGGTGAGGAGTGAATTGATGGAGCTTACGTATCTTCTCAACAGCGGCTTTTTAATTCGCGCGGGGCGAATCCTGCTCGTCTTTGACGATTTCGATGATCCTGCCGGCATTGTCGATCGCGCGGTCGATAAGGGCGATTTCGATCGACTGTACATTTTCGTTTCGCATGCGCATTTCGATCACTTCGGCACCCACATCCGCGCATATGCCGATCAAACGACGCATTACATCTTCAGCAACGATCTTCGTCGAACCAAACGCGTCAAGATGTTTCCGCAAGACAACATCGTCTATATGAAACGCTACAACGAATGGAGCGATGATTGCCTGCATGTGTGGACGTACGATTCGACCGATGTCGGCGTGTCATTTCTGGTTGAACTCGCGGACGGCACTCGGATTTTTCATGCCGGCGATTTCAATTGGTGGAATTGGCTCGGCGATACGGAAGAAAATCGACGGCTGGCGGAAAAGGCATTCAACAAACAAATGGCGCGAATGCTGAACCTCGAAGCTGATGTTGCATTTTTTCCCGTCGACGGGCGATTGGAAACGGCGCAGGAAGACGGCGCGCGCATTTTTGTCGAAAAGACGGATGTGAAGACGCTGGCGGCAATGCATCGCGTGGGATATCCGCGTTGGACGCCGTCGAGATATTTCTTCGGCACGAAAGAACCGATTCCGGTCTGGGCACCGACGACGCCGGGCGAGTCGCGCATCCTCGCCGACGGAAAATTTTTCAATAAATTGGAGGCTGTTTAATTTTGTCAGAGAAAAAGGTAATGCTCACGCGCGAAGGTTACGATAAACTTGCCGCGAAGCTCGAACATCTTAAAAGTGTGCGCCGCCTTGAAGTCGCCGATCGATTGAAGGCGGCGATTGCACTCGGCGATCTCAGCGAAAATTCCGAGTATGAAGACGCCAAAAACGAGCAGGGCTTTCTTGAAGGCGAGATTCTCGATCTCGAAGCAAAGCTCCGCAATTGCGAGATCATCGAGGAAGAAGTCAGCAGTTTGATTAAGCCGGGCTCGACGGTCGTCATTCGCGATCTCGAAACGGACGAAGTCGAGACGTACATGATAGTCGGCACGACCGAAGCCGATCCGGACGAGGCGCGCATCTCTTACGAGTCACCGCTCGGAGCCGCGCTGTTGCATCAGGAAGTGGGCGCAATCGTCGACGTTCACGCGCCGATCGGCGTGCTCAAATATGAAGTTGTCGAGATCAAAGCGTGAGGAGTGATTGTATGACGCAACAAAATTCGACGCCGCCGATTGTCGACGAAAATGATCTGATCCGAGTTCGGCATGAAAAAATGCGCGCGTTTGAGGAAAAAGGCGTTCCGCCGTTCGGCAAGCGTTTCGAGACGACGTATCACGCCGACAAAATCCGCGCGGAATATTCCGATCTCGAAGGCGAAACCGAAGGCAATGAAGTTCGGATTGCGGGGCGATTGATGGCAATTCGCGGGCATGGAAAAGCGAGCTTCGGCGTGCTCAACGACAGAACGGGTTCAATTCAAATCTACTTCAAACTCGACGTGCTCGGCGAAGAAAAGTACTCGCAATTCAAATTGCTCGATATCGGCGACATCATCGGCGTGATCGGCAAGCCGTTCAAGACAAAGCGCGGCGAATTGACCGTGCGCGTCGAGAATTTTGAGCTGTTGAGCAAATCGCTTCGTCCGTTGCCGGAAAAATTCCACGGCTTGAAAGATGTAGAGATCAGATATCGGCAACGTTATCTCGATCTGATTGTCAATCCGGAAGTGCGCGACGTGTTCATCAAACGCACGGAGATCATCAAGTCGGTTCGGCAATATCTTGACGAGCGCGGCTTTATCGAAGTCGAAACGCCGGTTCTCTCGACGATTGCCGGAGGAGCGGCGGCTCGTCCGTTTGCCACGCATCACAATGCGCTCGATGCGGAGTTGTATTTGCGAATTGCGACCGAGCTGAATTTGAAACGGCTGATAGTCGGCGGCTTCGAGCGTGTGTATGAACTCGGGCGCGTCTTCAGAAATGAAGGCATGGATACGCGACACAATCCGGAATTTACGACTGTCGAAATATATCAGGCATACGGCGATTATCGCGATCTGATCGACATCACGGAAGGCATAGTCCGCGCGGCGGCCGATAAAGTGATCGGCTCGACGAAATTCAACTATCAGGGCACGGAGATCGATCTCGACAACACGCCGCGCCTTTCGATGAATGATGCCGTCAAAAATGCAACCGGCGCGGATTTTCTGTCGTGCGAGACGGTTGACGACGCTCGGAAATTGGCGGAGTCGATCGGCGTTGCTTACGAGAAAAGATTCGGCATCGGCGGCATTTTGAATGCGGCTTTCGAGCAGAAGGTTGAAGATTCTCTGATCCAACCGATCTTCATCACACATCATCCGACAGAAATTTCGCCGCTCGCAAAGCGTAATCCGGACGATCCGCGCATCACCGATCGATTTGAGTATTTCGTGTTCGGTCGGGAGCTCGCCAACGGCTTTACCGAGCTCAATGATCCGATCGATCAGCGCGTTCGGTTTGAAGATCAATTGAAACAGCGCGAAGCCGGAGATGATGAAGCGCATGTCATGGATGAAGACTTCATTCGCGCGTTGGAGTTCGGCATGCCGCCGACGGGCGGGCTCGGTATCGGCATCGATCGGCTGGTGATGTTGTTGACGGACGCCGCGTCAATCCGAGACGTGTTGCTGTTTCCGACAATGACATTTACATAGAAAGTAAGTGGCAGGAAATAAACTCGGAAGGGTTTTTATCCGAGGAAAGAGAAAGTTTAAATGGTATATTCGAGCAGGGTTTCGTCGATACTTACAGACTGGTACACCCACATGAAAAGGACAAGTTTACATGGTGGTCTAACCGTAAATTCAAACGAAATGAAAACCGTGGCTGGCGGTTGGACTACTTCCTATGTACGCAGGATCTGTGCCAATATGTAACAGAGTCTACCATGCTCTTTGATACAACAGGCTCGGATCATTGCCCTATAGTGCTTGAAATGGATATTCCCATGAAGTTTCAAAGGATAGAGTTACAACCAAAAGCTAAAAAGCGTATTACATACAGTCAAGTGATAGGCTCAAACAGGTACAGTGAAGAATTTTTACTTGAAAACGCCGATTTGACACGGCTTTGGAACAGCATTGATTGGGATAATGCCGAGAAACGGCTTACGGAAATGCAAAAGGCTCTTGCAAAATCAACTTATACATATATTGATCCACTTATCAAAAAATGGCAAAGAAAAATATTATCTTCCAAGATCGGAAGAGCGTCGTGTAGGGAAAGAGTGTAGATCTCGGTGGTCGCC
>CALGGX010000219.1 GCA_937916025.1 uncultured Selenomonadales bacterium | reverse complement strand
TAATGCGTAATTGGGGTTCGGGAGTGACGGTTTTTAATTACGAATTACGAATTAATAATTACGCATTGCTTTGCAAAGCCTCTTGTTGTAGAATTAATCTCGACAGGAGGTTTTTTTGTTGAAGAAGATAAAGAAGACCAATGCCGCCAGATTGCTTGATAATCTAAAAATCGAGTACGAGATCAAAACGTATGAAGTCGATGAGAATGATCTGTCGGCGGAGCATGTCGCTTCAACCGCAGGGCTCGACATTACGACGGTGTTTAAAACGCTCGTCGGACGCGGCGATAAAACCGGCGTGATCATGGCAGTGATCAACGGCGCGGACGAGCTCGATCTCAAAGCATTCGCGCGAGCGTCCGGCAATAAATCCGTCGAGCTCCTGCCGTTGAAAGAACTGCTCCCGACCACGGGATATATGCGCGGCGGTTGCAGTCCGCTCGGCGCAAAGAAAAATTTCCCCGTCTTCATCGATCAAAAGGCACTCGACCTCGAAAAAATTTCCGTGAGCGCGGGAGTTCGAGGGCAGCAACTGCTCCTCGCGCCTTCGGAATTAATCCGCGCGGCAAATGCCAAAACCGCCGATATCATCATGCATGGAGGCAATTCGCAATGAAAAAAAATTACATCACGCCGATCATTTCAAACGAGTGCGTCGTCGATAATATTTTCAAACTCACGGTCGGGCTCGACGACAAATTGATCGCGCACCCGGGGCAGTTCGTTCAGCTGAAATTGCCGTCGGATGAATTCACGCTCCGTCGTCCGCTCGGCATTGCCGATTTCGATCGCGATCGCTTGACGATGTTCTATCGCATCGTCGGACGCGGCACGCAATTTCTTTCAACACTCCGCGAAGGCATGCAACTCGAATTGCTCGCGCCGCTCGGCAACGGCTTCAATTTTCGATTCGGAGAGAAAATCCTGCTCGTCGGAGGCGGACTCGGCCTCGCGCCGCTGATCTTCGCCGCGCATTTTTTTGACGGTACAGACATTTTGATTGGCGGAAAAAATCAATCGGAAGCCGAAGTTTGGCGCAGTGAATTCGACGGCGCGGTTTCGGAGATGTTCATCGCAACCGACGACGGCTCGCTCGGTTTCGGCGGTTTTTTGACTGATTTGTTGCCGAACGTTTTGTCGTCGAAACACTACGACGCGCTCCTCGTCTGCGGTCCGCCGATCATGATGCGTCGAACGGCTGAACTCGCTCGCGAGCGCGGCATCAGTTGCTTCGTTTCTCTCGAAAGCAGAATGGGGTGCGGGCTCGGAGCATGTCTGTCGTGCTCGATCGACACTCGCAACGGTCGGAAAAAAATCTGCAAAGACGGTCCGATCTTCGATGCAAGAAAAATTTTTTAGGAGGTTATGATCATGGTCACAGGCGAATTCGACGAAGAGATTTTGAGAGATCTCATCAATGAAGGCTACGAGGGACAAGCACTACTCGCCGAATTTAAACGTCAGCGCGCGTTGGTTCCCGCCGCCCTCGAACAGATGTTTGCCGATCTGCTCGAAAAGTACGATGGCAAAACTTATACGATGGAGGAAGTTTTCGGCGAGGACGACGATGATGAATGAAGTTAAATTGATGCCGCCGGTCGAACGTTACATTAAAAAGCTCAAGGATAAAAAGCTGGTTAAACTGTTCAGAGATGAAATCGAATTAATTCGCAACAACCCGGAGATCGGTCAAGTGAAGACCGGCGATCTCAACGGCGTCTATACCCGCGGCTTTCGTTATCGGAAGGCGGATTACAGGATTGCTTATCGTGTGCGCGTTGCTGACGACGGTTCGTTGATAATCGTAATTATGATTGGCGTCAGAGAAAATTTTTATGACGACCTGAAGAATTACATCAATGAGCAGATGAAGAACTTTGAATGAGGAGTTGAAACGTTACGTCAAGACATTGCAATAAAATTCTTTCGACGGAGCTGTGCGGGATCAAAATGCAAACGCCGATCCTCGCCGCGTCCGGAACTTTCGGCTTCGGAGAAGAATTTGCCGACTTCGTCGATTTGTCCCGTCTCGGAGCCGTCATGGTCAAGGGCACGACGCTTAAACCGCGCGCAGGCAATCGCGGCGTCCGCATCGCCGAAACTCCGTCCGGCATGCTCAATTCGATCGGGCTGGAAAATCCCGGCGTCGAGATTTTCATCAATGAAACGCTCCCGCGCCTTCGCAAGATGAATTTCAACATCATCGTCAACATCAGCGGCTCGAGCGTCGAGGATTATGCAAAGCTCGCCGAGTTGCTAGACATCGACGGAGTTGCCGCAATCGAATTGAATATCTCGTGCCCGAACGTCAAAGACGGCGGAATAATTTTCGGCACCGATCCGCGCGCCGCCGCCGCCGTAACCGAAGCCGCAAAGAAGTCGACTTCAAAGCCCGTGATTGTCAAACTCTCGCCGAACGTCACGGATATTGTCTTGATTGCGCGCGCGGTTGTCGACGCCGGAGCCGATGCGCTGTCGTTGATCAACACGCTGCTCGGCATGCAGATCGACATCAATTCATGGAAGCCGACGCTCGGCAATATCACGGGCGGCTTGAGCGGCGCGGCAGTCAAACCGGTTGCCGTGCGAATGGTGTGGCAGGTTGCAAACGCCGTCGATGTTCCGATCATCGGAATGGGCGGCATTCGTTCTGCCGAAGACGCCGTCGAATTTTTCCTTGCCGGAGCGGACGCCGTGGCAGTCGGCACCGCGAATTTTTCCGATCCGTCGAATACCATGAAGATCGCCGAAGGACTTGAAAATTATCTCCGAAAATACGGCTTGAAAAACATTTCCGAACTCGTCGGCAAGGTGAAAACATGACTTGGAAAAAATATCCGGCGTCACTCGATCATTACGAGTCGATGCGCGCCGATCTCGACGATGCCGCCGCCGAGCTGTCCGAACATCTCAAAATGAAACTCGAGCTCGGCTTTGAAGAGGCGGTCGTCAACGTCATTGATTACGCTTACGACATCGAGGGCTCGATTTGGATCAAAATGCATCGCGACGAAGAATTTTTCAACATCGAGATCATCGACCTCGGGCGTCCGTTCAATCCGATCGAATACAACGACGCCCGCGCGGAAGATCATTCGCCGATTGAAGAACGCGAACTCGGCGGCTTCGGCATTTTTTTGATCAA
>CALGGX010000218.1 GCA_937916025.1 uncultured Selenomonadales bacterium | reverse complement strand
TCGTCTCGCCCAAGAAATTGGAGTATGTCCTTAAATGGGAGCCGCGCATCAAGAAATTTATCCGCCCGTTTGTTGGAGCCGCCGAGTTTCTTAATAATAAGACTCGATACTGCTTGTGGTTGGTGGACGCGCCCAAGCATCTGCTCCGCTCTCTCCGGTGATAGCCGATCAATTGAGGGCGGTTAAATTTGCGCGACTCAAGAGTGCGACGAAATCGGTACGGGAGGCGGCGGCAACTCCGCATCTCTTCACGCAAATCAGACAGCCGTCAACCGAATATCTTGTCGTGCCCGAAGTTACTTCCGGTCGGCGAAAATATATTCCAATCGGCTTTTTACCGCCGACGGTGATCGCAAGCAATAAACTGTACACCATTCCCGGCAGAGATATTTTCATCTTCGGCGTGCTCGAGTCAATTGTTCATATGGCGTGGATGCGTGTCATAACGGGACGGTTCGGTGACGGGTATATGTATTCGCCTTCGGTGTACAACAATTTTCCTTGGATTGAACGTTCCGCGCGGATTGAGCAGACGGCGCAAGCAATTCTCGACGCCCGGGCGCGATACCCCGATCGCTCTCTCGCGTCATTGTATGACGATCAAAAAATGCCCGACGATCTCCGCGCGGCTCATGCGGCGAACGACAAAGCCGTGCTCGAGGCGTACGGCTTTCCGATCGATCTCAACGAATCCGAGATCGTCTCTCGATTGATGACCATGTATCAACAACTGACAATTCGATCCGACGCCGGAAACTGAATTCGGCAATTCATTTCAATCGGAGCGGAAGCCCGCACGCACAGATGTACACTTCATCGGCAGTTGCCGCGAATTTCTGATTGGTTAAGCCCTGAAGATCGCGAAACTTCCGCGCGAGTTCATTCATCGGAACAATACCGCTCCCGACCTCGTTCGTCACGAAGATCGCCGTGCCTTTGAACTTCCGCGCGGCTTCGAGCAGTCGATCGAAATATTCATCCGCCGAGCCTTCGTTTCGGAGCAGAAAATTCGACAGGTAAACCGTCAGGCAATCAAACAAAACGCAATCGGCCTGAATTTTTTCGATCTCGCGATGCGCATCAAACGGAGCCTCGATCGTTTTCCATGTCGGCGGACGACGCTCGCGATGTTTTTCAATCCGATCGCGCATTTCGTCATCAAACGCCTGCGCGGTTGCAATGTAAACGACATTTTCAAATGCGGCGGCAAGTTTTTCGGCAAACCGGGACTTGCCGCTTCTCGCTCCGCCCGTAATCAATATCAACATTTCAATCACTCCTTCGACGCAATCATAAAACAAAATTATATTGCAGGCAACAGCAAATAAATTTCGCGCGGCGGCAGGATTTTTGCAAGCAAATGTTTAATAAAAAAGCAATAACGCAAGCGTATAACTTAAGCGTATTGTTAGGAGTGATATTTAATGAGAGAGTTTGACGTAAGCGAGATCACCGCCAACGTTGCCGAGATGTGCAAGGAAGCGGCGTATTATCTTCCGAAAGACGTCTACGAAGGACTCAAACGCGGACGCGAGACCGAGCAATCCGAAGTCGGCAAAATCGTTCTCGATCAGATCATCAAAAACGCCGAGATCGCCCGCGCGGAAGATCGTCCGTATTGCCAAGACACCGGCATGACGATCGTCTTCGTAAAGGTCGGGCAGGACGTGCACTTCACGGGCGGCAATTTCGTCGATGCAATCAATGCCGGAATCGCCAAAGGCTACACCGAAGGATATCTCCGCAAATCGGTCGTCTCGGAGCCGCTTTTCAACCGAGTGAACACGAAGAATAACACCCCGGGCGTGATCTATACCGAAATTGTCCCCGGCGACAAAGTTGATATAACGATCGCGCCGAAGGGCTTCGGCTCCGAGAACAAGTCCGGCATCAAGATGCTCGTTCCGGCGGACGGCGTGCGCGGCGTCAAAAAAGCCGTGATGGAGATCATTTTGCATGCGAGTATGAACCCCTGCCCGCCGATGGTCGTCGGAGTAGGAATCGGCGGCACTATGGATCGCGCGGCACTGCTGTCGAAAAAGGCATTGACGCGTTCGATCGATCAACGCAATCCCATGCCCGAGTATGCAAAGCTCGAAGAGGAACTGCTCGAACTGATCAATTCGACGGGCATCGGACCGCAACTGGGCGGCACGACTTCCGCGCTTGCAGTCAATTGCGAATGGGAGCCCACGCATATCGCCGGACTTCCCGTTGCCGTTACGATCTGTTGCCATGCAATGCGCCATGCTCACAGAGTGCTTTGATTGTCGATCGAAAGAAAGGGTGATAAACACATGGCATCATACAAATTGACGACGCCGCTTACGGAAGAACAATCTCGGAAACTCCGCGCGGGTGACAGCGTGCTGATCACGGGCACGATTTACAGCGCGCGCGACGCGGCGCATAAGGCAATGACGGAAGCACTTGCTCGCGGCGAAAAACTTCCGCTCGACTGGCAT
>CALGGX010000217.1 GCA_937916025.1 uncultured Selenomonadales bacterium | reverse complement strand
AGTTGACGGGCGGAAAAAACATCCGATGGATTTTGCATTGTGGAAGGCGGCGAAACCCGGCGAACCGGCGTGGCCGAGTCCGTGGGGCAACGGACGCCCGGGCTGGCATATCGAGTGCTCGGCAATGTCGTTAAAGTACCTCGGCAAAAAGTTTGATTTTCACGGCGGCGGTTCGGATTTGATTTTTCCGCATCATGAAAACGAGATCGCGCAATCGCAATGCGCAATCGGCGATGATCATTCCTTCGCGCAATATTGGTTGCACAACGGCTTTATCACGATCGACAACGAGAAAATGTCGAAGTCGGCAGGCAATTTTTTCACCGTCAAAGACATTCTCGAAAAATACCCGGGCGAGATTATTCGCTTCTTCTTACTGCAGACGCATTATCGCAGTCCGCTTGACTTCAATGAGGATCGGATCAAAGAAGCGCACACGGCGTATTCGCGATTGGAAACATCGAAGGATTATCTCTTCGAGCTGATCAAAAAATGCGACGCGTCGGACGGAATATCGGGCGATCGAACGATGGCGGCGATTACCGTATCGAAGGCGGGCGGACTTGTCGAGATTGCCGAGCGGCTTCTCAATTCATTTTACGAGGCACTCGACGACGACTTTAACACGGCGTTGGCAATCAGTCACATGTTCGAGCTGTCGAAGGAGATCAATATTTTCTATCACGACACGATCAACAATCCCGCGCCGATCTCGGATATTGACGCAAAGATCATCTACCGCGTCCGCGACATTTACATGGAGATGGCGGGCATCATCGGCATTTTCGAGAAGGCGGTGCGTGCGGTTGCGGATACGGCGGAGTTTAAACTGATTGACGATCTGATGGAGATCATCATCGCAAATCGGCAGGCGGCGCGCGAAGCAAAGAATTGGGAATTGGCGGACGGCATTCGCAACAAACTTAAAGTCGCCGGCATCATTCTCGAAGACACGCCGCAAGGAGTTCGCTGGAAGAGGAGTTGATTTTATTGACGGAAGAACTCGACGGTGTTGATGTAAACGAAATTTCGCCGTTGGTTCTGGCGCATGTCGGCGACGCGTATTTTCATCTCTTCGTCCGTGTCAAACTGCTCGGGAGCGAGAGGCGCGTACATGAATTGCATGATCGGAGTGCGCAAATTGTCTCGGCTATCAATCAGGCGCATGCTTATCGTGTTATTGAAAATCAATTATCGGAAGAAGAGCGCGAGATTTTTCGACACGGACGCAACGCCAAAAGTCGATTGTCAAAAAGCGCGTCGGCGTCGGAATATCATATGAGCACGGGCTTCGAGGCTCTGCTCGGAACGCTCTTCTTGCGTCGCCAATCCGCGCGGCTCGATGAGATTTGCATCGCCGCTTTCGAGGCAATCAATCAAAAAATATCAGCCGGGGAGGAAGCTCAATGAAAGTAATGATATGGATTCAATCGCCGCAATTGCCTTTGCTGGCTCCCGCGCTCAACGTCATCGCCCGGACTTACGGCGCGCTCGAATTCGTCGGCATGTATTCGTTATCCGACACACACACACAAGGGGCGTTGAGAGTCCCTTTGACGATCAACGGAAAACAGCTTACTCTGCTTGACGAAAAATCGCTCGCGACCGTCGAACACGACATCGTCATCGTCGGCGGAGTCAACATCAAAATGTCCGCCGTGCTGAAAGAAGCCGCGCGGCTCGGGCTCGACGAAGACAAAATCGTGCTCGATCGGACGGTCTGCGTTCCGGGATTTACTCTCGAGAAATACAAGCAACTTCGACATTCGCAACTGTCAATTTTCTCGCAAAATTGTTGGGGCGGGCTGATATGTCATTTGTTCGGCTTGCAATTTCGCTCGCCGACTGTCAATCTGATCGTCAAGAACTTCATGAAACTCTTCGGCAATCCGCAATATTACTTTGAAAAAGAACTTCGATATTTCAAATTGAGTGAAGGCAATTTTCGCGGTTCAAAATGGAAATATCCGACTTTTCTGCTCGGCGATATCGAAATGCACATGCTCCATTACAACGACATTGAACAGGCGCGAGAACAATGGGAGCGGCGAAGACTTAAAATCAATTGGTACAACGCCCTTATAATGACATTTACTGAAGATCGAAAAATTCTCGAGGAATTTGATCAATTGCCGTTTGCGAAGAAAGTCTGCTACGTGCCGTTTCAGACCGATTTGAATTCCGGATATTACATTCCGCCAAAATTTATTCGCGGACGTTCGTTCGGAGAAGCGGTGCTTGACACTGCTCATAATTTCGTTCACAGTCATGACTTGTGGGATATGCTTCTTTACGGCAAAAAAACTCCGCTCAACGCTTGATTCAAATGTCCTCTGAGGAGGAAGCTCAATGAAAGTAATACTCTGGTTTCAATCGCCGCAATTGCCTTTGATTGATGCCGCAATCTGCATCGTCGGACAAATATACGGCAAGCTCGATTTCGTCGGTCTGTATTCTTCTCTCGATATGAATTTGGGCAAAGGCATGACACTTGACAATCGGCCGGTGCCTTTTCTCGATGAAAAAGAAATTGCCGCAATCGATTGCGACATCATCATCGTCGGCGGAGTCGATGTCAAAATGTCCGAGGTGCTGAAGGAAGCCGCGCGGCTCGGGCTTGACGAAGACAAAGTCGTGCTCGACAGGACGGTCTGCGTCCCGGGCTTTACACTCGAAAATTACAGGCAACTTCGGCACTCGAATTTGTCAATACTCTCGAGATATTGCTGGGGCGGACTGATATATAATCTCTTCGGTTTGCCGATGTTGTCTCCGACCGTCAATCTTTACTTCGATGATGATGATTTCATCAGATTTTTGAGTGCACCCAAACAGTATCTCGAACTCAAACCGAAGTTTTTCAAAACGGGATGGGATCCGCGACTTAAGCGAGAGTACCCGATTATGCAACTCGGCGATATCAAAATTCACATGAATCACAGTACGCCGAATAAGCTCGATCGGGCATGCGAGAAATGGAATGAACGGCTCGGGCGAATCAATTGGAGCAACCTGCTTGCCTGCACTTGCACCGAAAAACCTGAAAATCTGATCGAATTCGATCGATTGCCGATTGCAAAAAAAGCTTGCTTCGTACCCTTCGAGACGACGCTTGCCTCCGGATATCGCATTCCGTCAAAATTTGTTCACGGTCGCGAGCTGTGGGAACCGCTCAACGAAATTGCCGTCAATAAAATTCAGTGT
>CALGGX010000216.1 GCA_937916025.1 uncultured Selenomonadales bacterium | reverse complement strand
GACGGGGGTATCATCATTGCGAGTGCAAACGGCGCGAACGGTATTTTCTCCTACGGCGGCAACGGCGGTCAAAACGGTGCGGAAGGCGACGGAACAACGGTTTACGTTTCGAACATGACAATCAAGACGACGGGCGGAAATTCCGGCGGCATCATGACGACGGGCGGCGGCAAAACCGTTGCACGCAATCTCACCATCACGACCGACGGACAGTCGAGTGCACCGATCAGAACCGATCGCGGCGGCGGAGAAGTTACGGTTGAAGGCGGCACTTACACTTCCAACGGACTTGGTTCTCCCGCCATTTATTCGACTGCCGCCATCGAAGTCAGCAACGCGACTTTGATCTCCAATCTGTCGGAAGGCGTCTGCATTGAAGGGCAGAATTCCGTTGCATTAACCGATTGCACGTTGACGGCGAACAATACGCAAACCAACGGTCAAGCAACTTTCCACGACTCAATCATGATCTATCAATCGATGAGCGGCGATGCCGACAGCGGGCAATCAAGCTTTTCGATGACGAACGGCGTGCTCAACAGTCAATCGGGGCATGTCTTTCATGTTACCAATACGAGTGCGATCATCAATCTTCAGAACGTGACGATCAACAACGGCGATTCGGACGGCGTATTGCTTTCGGTTTGCGACGACGGTTGGAGCGGCGCATCGAATATTGCAACGTTGAATGCAACGGATCAGGAATTGGACGGCGATCTTTTGGTCGGAAGCAATTCGACATTGACGTTGAACTTGTCGAGCGGAACGACGCTTCGCGGAGCCGTCAACGGCACGATCACAAATGCCGACGGCTTGACAGTTTCAAGCTCGGTCGGAACCGTTAATGTGACGCTCGATGATTCAAGCAAATGGTATCTTTCGGGAAATGCATCGATCACTTCTTTCGACGGTGAAGCCGCGAATGTTGTCAATAACGGCTACACCCTGTTTGTCAACGGCACCGCGCTTGACGGCACGACCGATTCCGATGATTCGGATGCGGACGCCGATACTGATGCCGATTCCGATGCAGACGATACTTCGACTGCAGACGACACAACATCGACAATCGTTGACGACACGACTTCGGCAATCGTTGATGATACAACATCTGAAGACGACACGACGATCTCCGATTATACTTATTCCGGCGATAACGGCTCGATTTATCGCGTCATCAACACCGAAAACATTCCGAACAACACCGCGATCACTCTCGAAGAGACCGGAACCCGGGTAACGACTCTGCTCGACTTGAGCGATTCCAAAATCAAGGTGCGCCTGACGCTCGGCAACGGCAATCAAAACGTGACACTGACGAATTACGCCGGTTCCGATGTAACGATCAATGCCGATGCCGGAGGGAATAAATATCTGCAGGCGGGTTCGCGCGGCGATTACATTATCAACGAGTCGACGGACGCAACAGTTTCGATAATCGGCGGCGCGGGGCGCGACACAATTCATGCAAGCGGCGGCGCGAATGAATTGATTGATCTTTCGGCAGGCGGCGCGGATCGCATTTTCGCTCCCAACGGCGCAATCACACAGGGATTGGATGCCGAAAGCGGCGCGGCGTTTGTCACCGATCTCGACAATGTTTATGACGCGATCAACGACGGCGAAATTGCTTTTGACAGAGGTTCGTTCAGCGTTGAAGGCGCGGGCGGCTCGATTGTTGTCGACGCGGATACTCGACGCACGGGCGAGATGTCGGTTAATATTATTGACAGCGGCGGCAATGTCAATCGCATAATGAGTTCATACGCGCGCGGCGGCACGGTTGACGGCTCCGGCGCAAACATGTCGGCGATTTATGTCGGAAATTACGACGGAGAAAAAACCGATACATCGATTTTGATCGGTTCCTCGCACAACGACACATTTCTTGCCGGAGCTTATGATTCGGTGATCACCGGCACCGGAACAAATTATGTCGAATTGCGAAACAACATATCCGGAGGCGCAACGATCGATCAAACTTCGCTCGCTGCCAAGCGGACGGTAAACAACATTACCGGCTACGATCCGACCGTCAACACAATTCAGATCGGGAAAGGCGCGTTGTCGAGTCTTTCGGCATATTTCGAGGACGGGCAATTGGTGACGAAACTCGGCAAGACGACGAATTATTTCGAGACGAGCGGCACGGCGCAATCTGCATCGATTGATGAAGTACTCGACATTCCGCTCGACGATCTTCTTTCGGAACGCGAAGCGGAAATTCTCGACACAATTGATAAAACTGCTCCGCGCGGGTTCGATTTAAAGCCCAATTCTGAAATTCAAGCGGCGATGCTTCGGCGCGAAAAAAAATAAATTCCGCGCGGAATTTCAATCAAGGGAGTCTCGACGGAGGCTCTCTTTTTTTGTTGACCGAATTCGATCGTTAAGTGTATAATTTTAATATAGGAGATGTTTTAATCCGATTCGAGAGGAGTGATGAATATGATTGTGGTATTTGATCTGCAGTTGTTTACGGATATAAGAAACTCGGAAGCGGGCGTCATGATCAGCGGCAGCGACGGCAACGATTATATCATTAACGATCACAGTGACGACGTAACGATCTATGCCGGAGCAGGCGATGACACAATCCTCACCTCCGGCTTGAGAGATTTCGCCGACGGCGGCACCGGCGATGATTCTCTCATCAACTATCAATCTTACACGACGCTGAATGGCGGCAACGGCAATGATTTTTTAATCAATCGCGGCGGCAATTATCCGTCACTCAATGCCGGCGACGGTGATGATTATATTTATATGGGCGGCTCCTACGCAACGATCAGTGCGGGAGGCGGCGACGATCTGATCACCCTGCATCCGGATACTGCAATGCAACTTATTCAATATGTGATCGACGACGGCAACGATACAGTCTACGGTTTCAAATCAAACGACACTCTTCATATCACAGACGATTCCGTTTACCAAACTCTGCTCAGCGGTTCGGACGTGATTGTCTCAATCGAGAACGGTTCGATCACTCTCAAAGATGTTTCCGATACCGCGCTCAACATTACCGGCGGCATTTTGAGTGCAGACGGCTTGATCATCAACAAGCACAATCCCAACACTCTCATCATCGGCACCGACGAAAACGATTCTGTTTACAATGCCGTTGAGAAGGTCATCATCGAAACGGGCAACGGCAATGACTCTGTTTATAACGCCGGAAAATACGTCTGTGTCGATACCGGCGACGGCAATGACTCCATTATCAACACCGACACGGTTTGGGAGGCTTTAATTGACAGCGGCAACGGCAATGATTTCATCAAAAATACCGGCGGTTATTCCAATCGCATCAACACCGGTGCAGGCGAAGACTCTGTCTTTTACCATGAAGGCTCAGGGGGTACCATCAACACCGGTGCCGATGATGATTTCATCTGCAGCTATCACAGTTGGGGCATCGATATCAAGGCAGGTACCGGTAATGATATCATCAGTCTTGAAAGTGCCGGAAGCGGAGTAATCATTGAATATGCCTCGGGCGATGGTGATGATACGGTCTACGGCTTCGGAATGTTCGACACATTGAAGATTGCCGAGAACGAGATCAGCTCGTACTACAGATTCGGCAACGACTACATTGTCGAGGTCGGCACCGGTTCGATCACTTTCAAGAATATCGGCGACGAATTGATCCGATTGCACGACTCCGACAACAATATGCGATTGCTCAATTACGCGGGCATATACAACGGCATGTCAACCACTGCGGTCGAGGGAACATCTTCGAGTGATACCATCATAAACTTCGGTGACAAGGTTACTGTCAATGCGGGTGCAGGTAATGATTCGATCCATAACCGCTACAGTTGGAATAACACGATCGATGCAGGCGACGGCAATGACATTATTCTTAACGACGGTTATCACACCGATATCAATGCAGGCGACGGCGATGACTCTGTCTGTGACTTCGGCAGAGCCGGTCTCACAATCAACGGCGGCAAAGGCAATGATTTCATCAGTCTTGCCGGTTACAATTACGATAACTTGATCAAGTACGCTGAGGGCGACGGCAATGATACTGTTTACGGCTTCAATGTCTTGGATACGTTGAAGATCATCTCGGGCGAGATCGGTTCGCACTATAAGTCTGGTAACGATTACATTGTCGAAGTCGGCAACGGTTCGATTACATTCAAGGATATCGGCGACGGATTTATACGCGTGCGCGACTCGAACGATCGCTTCAGTGTGCTCAACGCGAGTATTTATAACTTCGAGTCAAACACTGCGGTAACGGGAACATCTGCAGACGATGTAATTTTCAACAATGGCAGCAGTCTCAAAATCGATGCGGCTGTCGGCGATGACACAATCTGCAATTATGATGGAGATTCCGTCACCATCGATGTCGGTGCGGGCAATGACTCTGTCTGTAATCACTACGGCGATAAAATAAGCATCCATTCGGGCGACGGCAATGATTTTGTCTGTAACTTCAGCGGTTATAATGTGAGCATCAACGCCGGTGACGGCAACGATACAATCTTGGACAACGCCGGAGGAGACATCCGAATCGACGCCGGTGCAGGCAATGACTCCATTGTCAATGAAAACGGCTATGGTGTGTCGATCAACGGCGGAGCAGGCAATGATACGATCGGCAACACAGGAATGTATGCCACGGTCAACGGCGGCACCGACGATGATCTGATCAGTCTTAACAACGATCCCCTTCACAGCAGCGGTTACAATAACAGTGTGGTCGAGTACGCGGACGGTGACGGTAACGATACCGTTTACGGCTTTACAGAGCGTGATACGTTGAAGATCACCTCGGGCGAGATCGGCGCGCACTATAAGTCCGGCAACGATTACATTGTCGAAGTCGGCACAGGTTCGATCACTTTCAAGAATATCGGCGACGGACTGATACAACTTTGCGACTCTGCCAATCGCATGAGTGCCCTTAACTGCGCGGGAATTTACAACGGGACGTCAACCGTTACGGTGACCGGAACATCTTCAGCCGATTCGATCCTCAATGTCGGCGAGTATTCAAAGATAAACGCCGGAGCCGGTGATGATTCCATATTCAATTTCGAGAGTACGTATCGTAGCGGTTATCACGTCACCGTCGAGGCAGGCATGGGTAATGATTACGTCAATAACTGCGACGGTTGGTGGGTCAGCATCAACGGCGGCGACGGTAATGATACAGTCTGTAATTCAGGATGGAACGCAACGATCGATGCGGGCAATGGATCAGACTTAATCATCAACAACCGGGGAAGTAACTATGTCTCAATCAAGGGCGGCGCGGGCAATGACTCAATTTATAATTTTGGAAAACTTGTTACCATCGATGCGGGAAAAGACAATGATCTGATCAAACTTGGCAGCTCCGCCGATTCTGTTGTGATCAAGTATGCGGCGGGTGACGGCAATGATGTAATTCAAAACTTCAATTCTAAATCGACGCTCAATATAACAGACGGATCGGTTTACCAAACTCTGTCAAGCGGTTCGGATGTGCTGGTGTCGATCGAGAGCGGTTCAATCACTTTCAAAAATGCAAGAGATCATGTGATCAACATTACGGGAGGTGTTTTTAAAATGGCGGATGGTTTAACAATCAGCAATTCTACGGCAAACACGGTGATTGTCGGTTCGGCGAATGCCGATTCGAGTTCGAGGAGCTTGTTGTAAAGAAGCTCCAGGTTTTGGTTCAGGTTGTTTTCGTTCTGTGCGACGCTGCTGTCATAGGCTTCCCGGTCGAGCGCGTCGGACGGCATTCGTCCGAGATAGACCGGAAACAGCGCCTGCATGCCGGTGGGGGTATATGCCATAGAGATCCCTCCTTATCCGGGCCGCTTCTGCTGGTCGAACAGCAGCGTGACGGGCGCTTCCAGCGTAAACGGCACGCCGTTCACGGAGAAGAACCGCAGGCGAAACACACGCCCGACGCCGCGCAGCGGGATCTCGGTGACGCCGAGAGGGACGGAGGAGAGACGGATGCGCGTTTCATACGTGCCGCCGTTCGATTCGACGCGCACGCCGAGCATGCCTTCGCCGATTGCGGTGAGCCGCAGAAGCGTCTTGTCAATATCCTTTCTGCCCAGATCCAGCATGGGCGTAACCCACCATGCGTCGATGGGATCGGTATCATAGAGCGAGTTTCCGTCAAAGATCACGAGCTTGCCCTCGCCGGTCATCAGATACAGATCGCCGTGCACGGTGCAAAGGTCCGCCGCCGTAAAGCCCTTCCGCAGCATAAACCGGTCGCGCAGCACGTCGTATTCGATCACGGTATCGTTGTACGGCGCGCCGTA
>CALGGX010000215.1 GCA_937916025.1 uncultured Selenomonadales bacterium | reverse complement strand
CGTCGTAGACGAGCTCGCCGTACTTCACCGCCACGTGCTGTTTGAAATGGAATGTTGCGCGGTCGAGCGTCAGATATTCCAATTCGCGGTGTGCGTAGTAGAGGATCGAACCGGCAGGATTTTCGTAAACGCCGCGACTCTTCATGCCGACGAGGCGATTCTCGCAGATGTCGACAATGCCGACGCCGTTACGCGCGCCGATCTCGTTGAGCGTCTCGATCAATTCGACCGCGCCGAGTTTTTCGCCGTTGACGGCAATCGGAATGCCGCGCTCGAAATCAACCGTGATCAGCTCGGACTTGTCGGGAGCGTTTTCGGGAGCTTTGCTGATCTCGAACATCTCATTCTTCGGCGCATTCCACGGGTCTTCGAGATCGGAACCTTCATGCGACAAATGCCAGATGTTTCGATCTTGACTGTAAGTCTTGTTCGACGCCGCAATCGGAATGTCATGTTGCTTGGCGTATTCAATCTCCGCCGTGCGCGAGTCGAAGTCCCATTCACGCCACGGAGCAATGATCTTCAAATGCGGCGCGAGTGCTTTGACCGTCAGCTCGAAACGCACTTGATCGTTGCCCTTGCCGGTCGCGCCGTGTGCGATTGCATCCGCGCCTTCGGCTTCGGCGATCTCGACCAATGCCTTTGCGATCAACGGGCGCGCAAAAGACGTGCCGAGCAGATATTTGCCTTCGTAAACCGCACCGGCTTTCAGCGTCGGAAAAACGTACTGCTCGATGAACTCGCGCTTGAGGTCTTTGATGAAGACTTTCGACGCGCCGGATTTATACGCCTTCGCCTCGACCGCATCGAGCTCGTCGCCCTGTCCGAGATCGGCGCACACCGCTATCACTTCGCAACCTTCATAGTTCTCTTTCAGCCACGGAATGATCACCGAGGTGTCGAGTCCGCCCGAATATGCCAATACCACTTTGTTAACTTTTGCCATGAAAAATTTCTCCTCTCAAAAATTGATCCCGCCTGCCCGCCCGCTATTGATTTTAATGCGGCAATCGATTCCAACGCTCGGCGAATTTTTCATTCGTCAATCGAGCGTACCGCCGCATGAATTTCTGAAACGCCCGACGCCCCTCGGATCCGAACACGACTCCCATGTTAATGCGCGGGATCGAAAAACGCGCGGCGCGATCGAAATCGCCTTTGTCGAGAACGTCGACGATGAATGCCGCCGAATATCCCGCGTCGATCACGTCGTCGATCACCGCGCCGTCATAATAACCGCACGGATACCTGATCGGGACTGACGTGATTGACCGTGTGCGATTGCATTGAAAAGCGAGGATCCGCCGCCATCGATTGCAATTCTTCCAATGACGCATGGTAATACTGTCGAGATAACGGCTTGCCGATATGAGCCGAGATCACAAAAAACACCGCCGACATGTCGCGTGATTTGAGTTCCGGTGCGGCGTATCGATAAATGCCGCCGTACGCGTCGTCGAATGTGATTAACACGGATTTTTTCGGAAACGGCTCGCCGCGTTCGATTGTCGAGACGAATTCTTCCGCCGTCAATGTTCGCCAACCGTGAGACTTCAGCCAATCGAGTTGATTACGAAACTCGTCGAGCGACACGTCGAACCCTTCCATCACGACTTGCGCTTTGATGTCGTGATAGATCAACACCGGCGGGAAATACGCCCGATCTTCGATGACAGCCGCACTCGTCCGCGCGGAGCACAGCGTCAAAGAAAGAAAGAGGAAAAACACTGCAATTGCGCAACGCACATCAAAAAACGAGCGCGTTTCGACTGCCGTCGTTTCGATTGCCGTCGGCGTTTCGATTGCCGTCGGCGTTTTGATTGCCGTCGGCGTTTTGACTGCCGTCGGCGTTTCGACTGCCGTCGCCGTTTCGACTGCCGTCGCCGTTTCGACTGCCGTCGTCATTTCGATTGACGCCGTCGTTTCGACTGCCGTCGCTGTTTCGATTGCCGTCGCCGTTTCGATTGCCGCCGTCGTTTCAATTGACGATTTCATCTCAGATCGCGATTGTGTTTCGGATTGCGATACGTTTTCTTTCAGCAGCTCGATCCCTCCCTACCGATTTAACGGTGCAAAGCGTTCCGCAA
>CALGGX010000214.1 GCA_937916025.1 uncultured Selenomonadales bacterium | reverse complement strand
GCGACCGGCACGACGGTCTTGCTTGTCGAGCAGAATGCGAATATGGCGTTATCGATCGCAAACCGCGCGTATGTGCTGGAGACGGGGCGCATCACTCTCTCGGGCGACGCGAAGGAACTGGCGGCGAGCGAAGACATTCGCAAGGCATATCTCGGCGGTTAAACATTTTGAGGAGGTTGATCAACAATGCGTTCAATGATCTTTGCAATGGTTTTGATGTTGGCAATGATGCTCGGCATCAGTCAATCGGAAGCGGCAACCAAATTTGACACTCTGCCGGCATCGCCCGAGTGGATCGACAAAATTCCTGCCGCGCAAAACGCACAGCAACTCTTGGTCGTTGCAGGAATCGGACATTCGACGGCGTGGGTATCGATGCATGTGCGAGACGATCGCGATCGCTGGCGTCAGATCATGACGACGCCCGGCTTTATCGGTCGCGGCGGGCTCGGCAAAACAAAAGAAGGCGACGGCAAGACTCCGGTCGGCACTTTCTATTTCACGAAGGCGTTCGGCATCAAGAAAAACCCGGGCTGTGCACTGCCTTACACGCAAGTCGACGACAATCATTACTGGTCGGGCGACGCGCGCGATGGCATGATGTACAATCACTTCGTCGACATTCGCCAATATCCGACGCTCAATACCGACGCCAGCGAGCACATCGTCGATTACGATCTGCATTACAACTACTGCCTGAACATCAGTTACAATGAGAGCGGCATGCCCGGCAAAGGCTCGGCGATTTTCCTGCACTGCTTCGGACCGGCGAGACCGTACACCGGCGGTTGCGTGGCGATCCCCGAGGATAAGATGATCGCGGTGATGAAAAACGTGCAATCGAATTGCATCGTCGTGATCGACTCGATTGAAAATCTCGGAGGTACGCTGTGATTAATTGCCGTCGACTGTTTGGATTGATTTTTTCTCTGCTGATTGTTTTAACGTCTGCAACAAACGCACAATGGCGATTGGACGGCGACGATCGGCTTCGGAATTTTCGCATGGACGAGCAGATCAATGCTTCGGCGAGTGCTCAACCGACGCGCGTTCCACTCGAAGAATTGCGCTCGAAACTTCCGCGCGGATTTTCTGTTTACGTCGTCGATCTTCGGCAAGAGTCTCACGGCTTCGCGAATGACGTGCCGGTGAGTTGGTACTCGGAGCATAACGCGGCAAATGCCGGACTCGATTCGGACGCGATCCTGTCTGACGAGATCGAGCGACTGCAATCGATTGTCGGCAAGCGATACTCAGATGTTCAAGCCGCTGAAGATCAAAGTCAAGCGCATTGCAACCGAACGCGAAATCGTCGAGAATTTCGGCTGGCGTTACGTGCGTTTCACGGACGCCGACATGACTGCTCCCGATCTTCGGCTCGTCAACGAGTTCGTTCACTTCGTCAAAGCACTGCCTGAAGATGCGTGGTTGCATTTCCATTGCCAAGCCGGAATGGGGCGCGG
>CALGGX010000213.1 GCA_937916025.1 uncultured Selenomonadales bacterium | reverse complement strand
AAAAAGCCGTCGTAATCCTGCCGACAGCCGTAAGCTATCGCCTCATGCCCCGCATTGTACGCTTGAACGATCACCCGTCCCTCCGACGCCGAACGCCCGGCACGTCCCGCCGCTTGCGTTATCAGCATGAAACACACTTCGCTCGAGCGGAAGTCCGGTATATTTAAACTCGAGTCCGCACTCAATATCCCGACCGCCGTTACGCCCGCTATGTCATGCCCCTTCGCCACCATTTGCGTGCCGAACAGAATGTCGAATTGCCGCTCGCGAAATTGATCCAACATCTTTTGATGCGAGAATTTTCGCGTCGTCGTGTCTCGATCCATTCGCAAAATCCGCGCGGAAGGCAATTCCTGTTGAAGCGTCTGCTCGAGTTTTTGAGTGCCGGAGCCGAAGAATTTGATGTATCGACTGCCGCACTTCGGACAAGTTTTCGGCGACGTTTGCTCGAGTTCGCATCGATGGCAACGAAGCATGCCGTCAGAGTGATATACCATCGGCATCGAGCACTCGGAGCATTTCACGACCGCGCCGCACGCCCGACACATGACAAATGTCGAATACCCGCGCCGATTGAGCAACAAAATCGCCTGCTCTTTCCGCTCGAGCGTCGTCTTCAACAATTCGAGCAACTCGCGCGAGAGGACGCTGAAGTTTCGCGCCTTCAATTCCTTCCGCATGTCGACACATTCAACCGTCGGAAGCGAACGCCCGTCAATTCTAATCGGCAATCGGAGCAATGTCAACTCGCCGCTCCGCGCTCGGAAATACGACTCGAAGCTCGGCGTCGCGCTTCCGAACACGATCGGAGCCGAATGCAGTTGCGCAAATTCTTCCGCCACAATCCGCGCGTGATAATGCGGAGCGTCGTTTTGTTTGTATGAAAAATCCTGCTCCTCGTCGACAACAAAAAGCCCGACGTCGTCAATCGGAGTGAACAACGCCGAGCGCGCACCGATTACCACGCCGCATTCGCCGTTCCGAATCCTGTGAAATGCGTCCGATCTTTCGGCAATCGACAGTCGACTGTGAATGACGATCACGTCTTTGAAATGACGTTTGAATTCGACAACGATCTGCCCCGTCAACGCGATCTCCGGCACGAGGATCACCGCGCGCCTTCCGAGTCGCCGAACGCGCTCCGTCAGCTCAATGTAGACTTGCGTTTTGCCCGAGCCCGTCACGCCGTAAAGCAAAAAGCCGCGATGTTCTTGATTTTCGAGAAACGGTTCGACGGCTTCAATCGCGCGGCGTTGATCGGAAGTCAATTCGATCGACTTCTCGATCGGATTTATCGACGCGTAACTGTCTCGCAGAATTCGGCGTTCTCTTTCGACAATCAAACCGGCGTCGATCATTTTTTTTATCAACGGACGATTGCCGATCTCGGCGGTCGGCAACGATTTTCGATCTCGCAATCGGCTCAACAGCCGAAGTTGAGCGGGTTTTTTTTTGATTTCAAATAGTAATTCGTCCGTGATCTCGACGGCGGGCTCGATGATTTTTTCAAACCGCGCGGAGATTTTTTTCGAGACGCGCCCGGGCATGAACAGCGACATCGTCTGCGAGAGCGGGCAGAGATAAAAATTCGCGAGCCGGTTCGCCGCGAGGATCATTGACGGAGTAAACCACGCTTCTTCGTCAACCGCATCGTATATTTCTTTCAACGCGAAATCAAATCCGTCGGGCTCGCCGTCGAAAACATTCAAAACAAAACCGTCGATCGATTTGCTTCCGAACGGCACGATCACCCGCCAGCCGATTGTGATGTAATTCAAATCGTCCGGCACGATATAGCTGAACACCTGCTTGTCGGATTTGATCGGAACATTGGCGCAAACTTCTGCAATGAGCAATCGAATTCCTCCTCAATCGTCAAGCGTTTCGATCACGAAGAAGATCGCATGGATTTTGGAATAGAGTTTGCCATGCTCATCGAGAATTTCGCATTCGCAAGTCATTGTCTGAATGCCGTTATGCAAAACGGTCGCGCGCGTGAAAATTCGTTTGCCGAACGGCACGGCATGCATGAATTCGATTGTCAGAGAGATCGTCACGACTTTTTTGCCGAGCGCGAGGCAAGCCGCGCCCATGGCAGTATCCGCCATCGTCGTCAAAACTCCGCCATGACAAATGTTGTAGAGATTGACATGCCGCTCGTCAACCGTAAGCTCGAGACGAATCGACTCGTCTTCGTGCTCGACAACATTCACTCCGAGATAATCGATCACCAAATTCTCATGGCAGAATTTTTTGATCCGATCGATCGAAACCATGCTCGCGCCTCCCCAAAAAAAAAACTGTCAATTATCTTACACGCGAATTATGAAATTGACAAGGATCATCAAACGAGCTACAATCGATTGCATTGAAGCGGCGTGCGAGGCAATCGCGGGCAAAATGCTCGAGGAAAGTCCGGACACCACAGAGCGGCGTGCCGGTTAACGACCGGTAGGAGTAATCCTCAAGACAGTGTCATAGAAACGGAAACTACCAGATTTTTTCTGGCAAAGGTGGAAAGGCGCGGTAAGAGCGCACCAGCTGGCGGGTAACCGTCAGGCTTGACAAACCTCACGCGGAGCAAACTCATATAGGAGAGGGTTGAGGCTGCTCGCGGACCTCTCGGGTAGAGCGCTAGAGCCAGTTGGCAACAGCTGGTCGAGATAAATGACTGCCACATACAGAATCCGGCTTACCGGCTGCCTGCCGCTTTTGTTTAGTTATTAGTTATTAGTTGCTAGTTATTAGTTACGAGTTTTTTTCTAACAACTAGCAACTAAAAACTAATAACTCCTTAGTCATACTTGAACGCCTGCAGGGAATTTTGCAAATCCTGCGCGAGTTTGGAAAGTTCGTCGCTGGCGGACGCAATTTCCTCAGCCGACGCCGACTGCTGTTCGGACGCGGCGGAAACGCTTTCCATTTCGCGCGAAACGTGCCCGCTCTTATCGGAAATAGCCTGCGAATTGTCGCGAATCTTCATGGTAGCCTTGGCGATAGCGTCAAGTTCGCGCACCATGTTTTTCGCTTCGACCGCAACGCTGTCAGTGGCGCCGCGAATATCGTCGAAGGTTTCGCGCAGTTTCTCAACGGACTGCGTACCGGCGCGGACGGCGGCAGTGCCCTTCTGCATCGAATCAACGGCGTTGGTAGTTTCAGCCTGAATATCGCCAATGAGCGTAGCAATTTTCTGTGCGGCTTCCTGCGACTCTTCAGCGAGTTTGCGGACTTCTTCAGAAACGACGGCGAATCCACGCCCATGCTCACCGGCGCGCGCGGCTTCGATAGCGGCATTCAGAGCCAGCAGGTTGGTCTGTTCAGCGATACCCGAAATAGCTTCAACAATCTGCCCAATTTCCTGCGAACGCTTGCCGAGCTTGTCGACGGTCGCGGCGGAATCGTTGACGATTTTTTCAACGCTGATAATCTGTTCAACCGCCATGTTGACGGCGCCGCCGCCTTCGGTTGCCTGGTTGTTAGCCTTCGTAGCGTGGCTGGAAACGGTGTCCGCAGTTTTGCCGAGATTATCAATCGAAGTCATGGCGGCGTTAATGGCGTCAAGCGAATCGCCAACGCTCTGCTGCTGTTCGACGACGGCGCTGGCAGAATTTGTGACGGACTGCGAAACCTGCTCGGACGCCTGCGCGGATTGATGAGCGCTCGCCGTAAGTTCCTGCGAAGACGCCGCCAGCTGCTCGGAAGAATGGCTGGTTTTCTGCAGAAGTTTGCTGATAGTTTCGCGCATATCGCGAATCGCCGTGGACATTTTGCCAAATTCGTCGCCGCGATTCGGGTCAATCAAATCACTGCGGCGGAAATCGCCGTCCTTGAGGTGGTGGAAAAGTTCAATCATCCTGTAAAGCGGCGTGGTAATCGACTTCATAATCACGGAACTAATGAGAATCAGCACGACAATCAGCGCGACGGTAATGACAATCGTGCGGAAAATAATTGCGCCGACGGAAGCTTCACTCTGCGCCATCATAGCGTCGGAACGTTCGAGGACGCCCGCCTGAAGTTTGGCAAGTTTATCGCTGAGCGAAACGGCGTAGGGCATGCACTGTTCTTCGTAGTAAGTCATAGCCTCGTCGGTGTGTTCGGCGAGCGCAACCTTATTCGTGGCGTGG
>CALGGX010000212.1 GCA_937916025.1 uncultured Selenomonadales bacterium | reverse complement strand
GTTGTCGATATTCGCGCGGCGAATGTCAATTCATTCATCGACGACTTCCAAACTTCAGCCGTGAAGTCCGTCGACATGTCAACCGCGCCGTCGATTGCAATGATCTCATTCAGTTGCGTGTCGTCCGATGCCGAATCATTCCAAACATTGTTGCCGCGTTCAAACCAATATTCGCCGAACTTGCCGTCGATAATTATGCCGACGGATGTCTCGGACGTGATTTTTTCCGTGCCGTTGATCGTCAGCGTCGACTTTTTCTTCTTGCCATCGATCATCTGCTCGAAATTCAACACGAGATTGCGCCCGTTTGACTTGACACTCTTCGGCGCGATATCCAATTCGATAATATCCGATTCCGCGTCGAAGTCTTTAATCACGTCCTTACCGCCGGTACCGCCTGCAAAGTTGTAAACAAAAACATCCGCTCCCGCGCCGCCGTACAATTTATCGGCACCCGCGCCGCCGTCGAGCGAACTGCCGCCATCACCGGCATAAAGCGCATTATGACTGTCATTGCCGCGAATTTCGACATACGCCGCCGAATCCCGCGCATCGATCGTTTTGATTTGCGAATTGATCGAATCCGCAATCGCAATGATATAATCATCTTCTTCACCGTCAATCGCGAGCGTCGTGCCGTTTTGATTAAGCGACATTCCTTCCGATATGCCGTATGCAAATTCCGCATCTTCCGCGCGGAAGGTGAGCGGCGTGTTGATATCGTGCTTTTCGATTGTGATCACGTCGTTCTTATCGCCGCCGAGCGTCACACTCACGACATTTTGCTTATCCGAAATTGAAATATCATCGAGCGCGCCGTCAATCGACATTACATCATTCTCGCCGAATTCGGCAATTATATCTTTGCCGCCGCCCGCCGCATACACGAACGTGTCAATGCCTTTACTGCCGTAAAATTCATTCGCGAGCGTGTTGCCGACGATTGTTGAGGTAAAATCGGCGTCGTCAACCGCGCGGAGATCAACTTTTTTAACAGTCGATGCAAAAGTGTATTCACTTTCCGAAGCATTCGTCAGATCAATTTCGACAAAGCCGTTTCCAATCAATTCTTCGGCATCCGACACTTCAATCGCCGTTTGATTGTCGCTGTATGTCAAACCGTCCGGCAGAAAGTGTCCGAAAGTGCCGATATGATTAAATTTCTCGTCATAAATGTCGATCGCCTTGCCGGACGCATTTTTGAGCGTCAACGTATTTTTTTTGTTGAGCGTCAAAACGACATCGTCTTTACTGTCGTCAAAGCCGTTAAAGTCCGACTTCGCACCGTCGTAAGTGATCACGCCCTCGCCCGCGTCGAATATCGGCGCGTTTTCTTCAAGCAGAGTCGCGTCAATCACAATCATATCGCCGACGTTGTAATTAAAAACAACATCTTTCTTGCCGCCGGGTTGCATCTCGAACACAAACGTGTCAATCGCCGAAGCATCCGTCGTTCCGTACAATTGATCATTGCCGGAACCGCCGTAAAGTGTATCGTTGCCTTCATTGCCGTTAACGGTATCGTCGCCTGCCGCGCCGTATATTTTATCCGCCGAAGTGCTACCGTCTATCCAATCGCCGCCCGTTGAACCCAATACCGTTACGCCTTTCGAACGCGCGCGCGCATCAAGCCGATCGATCGTCAAGGAGTACTCGGTCAAATCAACCGTGCCGTACTCGTATTGCTCGCTTACATTCAAAACTGCATCTTCGAGCGATATACCATCGGGCAAAGAACCGGCATCGGAATAATTATTCGACTGCATCACACTTGAAAAACTGCCCGAGCTCGACGCATTGTCGGACGCCTGCTTTGCAAGGTAGCGAAGGAAGATGAAGCCGCCGGCATAAGAATCGTAGCAGTCAATGTTCAAGGCATTCAACAAACCGTCGGGATCGCGCGCCAATGACGAAATTTCCTCGCGCCGATCATCGTCGACGCCGTGCGTGAGTTCGGACATGCCGTCCGTTATGTATTGCGGCAAATTGAAGTGATAACTGATGTTGGCATCCATGACCGCGTGCGTAAATTCATGCGCCAATGTCCGATCGGTGTAAAATTTCGTCGAGCCGTTGCGTTGCCCGTCTTCGTTGCCATCGATGAGCGAGCCGAAGTTGTGAATGTTGAGTGCCATCGCCAGATTCTTCGTCCGCCCTTGACTGTACTCGTTCCAAGTCTGCCACGTCGTGCCCATGTTGCCGTCATACGTATTCGTAAAGCCAAAGTACATTTTTTTGACGGTCGCCGAAGAATTATCGCCAAAGCCGAAGTTGTCGCCGTAAGATTCCGCAATCAGCTCGAGCGCGGCGGTCGCCCACCAAGAATGCAGCCCCTGCCAAATGTACTGTTGGGCGGGCGTGAGATCGCTGAAGTCTAAGGTAATCGCTCGTCCGTAATCGTCGAGCCGCCCGAGCTCTATTGTCAAACCGTAATCGTCAAGCGTAAAGGAATTGCTCGAAAAGTTTCTGTCGAGCTCGCCGACTTCGCGAACGATCGACGACGCGCCTTTTTCCGATGAAGAGCCGCCCGCGTCCGAGCCGCTGATCGCGCCCGTATCGCCGTTGTCGAGATCGATACCGCATTTGTCGCGAAGGAATTGCTTCCAACCGCCGCCCGTTTCGTTATATTCCCGGCAGTCGTTTATCAAATCTTCGATCACTTCTCGAATGCCGGAATATTTTTCTCGCGTCGCCAAAATGACGGCATCGTTGAGCATCGTCGTCGCCGAAGAAGTCGTTGCATTGTCAAGACCGAGCATGAAGTTTTTAATGACATCTTGCGGAGTGTACTCGGCTTCGACGGTGACGGCTTGATTGTTGATGTTGAGCGTCTTGCCGACCGCGCCGTTGAGTGTGATCGTCCCGGCGTCGACATTGATAAGTACATCGGAACCGACATTCGCGCGCGTCCAATTGCCGCCGTCGATTGTCAACGTGTCGTTTTCATTGAAGCCGTAAATGAGATCGTTGCCGTCACCGGAATTGTATCGATACAGATGCGCGAGTGTTTCGTCGCCGATCAACGTGTCGTTGCCCGCGCCGCCTTCAACCGTAAGCGAGCCGCCGCTCAAACTGATCAGATCATCGCCGTCGCCGCCGTTGATCGAATGTTCCGAGCCGCCTGCAATTATGATGTCATTTCCGCCGCCGCCGTCGATTGTATTGTACCAATAAGTTGTGATGCTGATCAGATCATCATCGTTGCCGCCGTCTATCAACGCCCGCCAGTGATCGCCGATAACGGTATCGGCTCCGTCGCCGCCGAGGATCGTCGCGTAATTGTCGACGCCGTAAACGGAATCGTTGCCTTCGCCGCCCGCAATGTAAGGATTATAGGCAAAGGCATTTTCAACAGTATCATCACCCGCACCCGCGTCGATTGACACGTTCGAGCCGTTGGTGTAAACGGAATCGTTGCCCGCGCCCGATTGAATTGAAACATTCGCCGCATCGTTGTAAACGGAATCGGCATAAGCGGTACCGCCAATGAATTTGTTGTCGACGGTGTTTTCGATGTAAATCCCGCCCGCCTGCAACGAGCCGAGAATTTCAACCGACGAATCGCTGTCATTATTGATTGTGATCGAATCGGAGCCGACTCCGACAATCAGTTCGTTGCCGTTGTTCAGTGTCGTGTAAGTCGCGTTCGCAATATTGAGGACGTAATTTGCCGAGGTGCCGTTGATGAGCAGACTGCCGTCGCCGCCGTTGTATTGAATTATCGTGCCGCTCGAGTTTCGGACATTGACGGTGTCGTTGCCTTTGCCCGCGTTGATCGTCGAATCGGAGCCGTAGTTGTAAATCAGATCGTTGCCGTTGCCGCCGTTAATCGTCGAGCTTGTTCCTTCCTCCCAATTGACGATAAAATCGTCATCATTGCCGCCGTCGAGCAAAACGTTTGAGTGATGGTTCCAAATGTCGTCTTCACCCGCGCCGCCGAGAATTGAGTTCCGAATTCCGTAATTTCTGATCGAATCATTACCGTTGCCGCCGTTGAGGAACGAATCCGAGATGATTGTCGAGCTGTAGATTTGATCGTTGCCTTCGCCGCCAAAGACAGAAGAACCGGTGCCGTAATTGTCAAGTTCATCGTCGCCTTGCCCGCCGTCGATGGTTGATCGATATCCATGCGAGCGGATCGAGTCGTTGCCTTCGCCGCCGTAAATCAGAACATCGGCATTGCTCGAGTTGTTGAGGATCGTGTCGTTGCCGAGTCCGCCGTCAATCGTCGAATTGGACGCAGTGTCGCCACTGCCCGAGCAGTTGTGGATGTAATCGGCACCCGCGCCGCCGATCAGTGACGAATTTGCACCATGGCTGTGAATGGAATCATCGCCTTCGCCGCCGTCAATAACGGAACGGGCACCGCGATTGTCGATCGTATCGTTGCCTTCGAGCCCGAGCACCGTCATTTCCGCGTCAGCATTGTACAACGAATCATTCTCCGAGGTTCCTTTGATAATATCGCCGGGATTGACGTTGATTATGCCGACATAATTTTTGAGCGTAATGCGCGAGTTGCCGACTCTTACGATCGTATCGGAACCGCTTTGCACGGTCGAAAACGCGCCGAGCGTAATGATTATGCTCGAGGCGGAAGTAAAGCCGTCGATCACATCATTGCCGTCGTCTTCGCCGAACACGTAAACGAATGCGTCGGAGAAATTTTTCAAAGTGTCGTTGCCCGAGCCGCCGCGTACGGTATTGTTTGCGCTTTGAGTGTAGAGGTGAATGTAGTCGTTGCCTGCACCGGCATTGAGCGTTGCGCGTTGCGCACCGGAATAAATTTCGTCGTCATCAGCCCCGCCGTCAACCGTCGTATCGGAAGCATTCGTAAAGAGATAAATGTAATCCGCCCCGCTTCCGCCAAAAATTTTATTGCCGGAGCCGCCGTCACGCACGGTATCTTTTCCCTCGCCGCCGTTGACGACATGCGCAGAAGCATTGGAGTAGAGATAAACGGAATCGTTGCCGCTTCCGCCGTCAATCGTCACGTCCGTGCCCCAACTGTCGACGGTGTCATTGCCCGCCCCGGCGTTGATCGTCACGAAACTGCCGTTGATGTTGGAAATGGAATCGCCGTAAGTCGTGCCGTTGACTGCAGTGTAAGAACTTATGTTCGAGAAGACCGTGGTAACTTCTTCCGTGCCCAAGACGTATATCGAGCCGGTGTAATCTTTGACGGTCATCGAGCCGTTGCCGACTTTGATGATCGTATCGGAACCGCTGATCATCGTCGAATACATGCCCGAGGCGATCAAAATCGTATCGCCGGACTTGTATCCTCGAATTACGTCATTGCCTTCGCCGTTCGAGTAGACAATCAAATTATTGCTGCTGTCGTCGTCGAGTTGGATCGTGTCGTTGCCGCTTCCGCCGTTGATTGTCGCGCCCGTCGAGCGATTGCCGATAGAATCATTGCCCGCGCCGCCTTCGAGATACGCATAATCGCTCGTCGTGAAGCGAGAGCCGCCGGAATATCCCCATGCATTCCAAATGACGTCGTCGCCGGAACCGCCGAGCACCGTTGTATTTTTTGAAGTGTTTCCGAGCGTGTCGTCGCCGTCGTCTCCGAAAATCGTCGAATACGAGCCGTACCAATTGATGATTGAGTCCGCGCCGGAACCGCCGTCGATGAAAGAACGATCCGCCTCGACATAAATCACTCCATCTTCGGAAAGTCGATCGCTGACGATTGTATCTGAACCCGCGCCGCCAAGGATACTGCCATGCGAACCGTGATTTCCGATGTAATCATTGCCTGCTCCGCCTTCAATCGTTACGTACGGTCCTCCGAAATTGTAAACGGTATCGTTGCCGTCCCCGGCGTCGGTGTAAGAATACGTCGCCGATTGACTGATGACCGTATTTCTGTGCCAATTGTTGTTGTCGATGTAATCATCGCCCGCGCCCGTCCGAATCGTCACGCGCGTGCCGAAGTTCTGCACGTAATCGTCGCCGTCGGAACCGCTGATCAACGTATTGTTGTAATCGAAATTCTTCAGCGAGACAAAATCGTCGGCAACGCCCGAATCACCTTCAATGTTGAATGAGTTGACGGCATTTTTGAAAGTGATCGAGCCCGAGTCGATTGAGACGATCAAGTCCGAGCCGCTTGCAACCGTCGAATACGCGTCCGCATTGATCGAGAAGGAATCGCCGGTCTTCCAGCCGTAAACAACATCATTGCCGCCGCTTGAAGCGAAAACAATCATTGCGTTTGAATGAGCGGCGGACAGTGAAATGAGATCATCGCCGATGCCGCCGTCGATGGTCGAGCCGTCGGCGTCTTCGATGATATAATCGCTGCCGATACCGCCGAGGATCGAAACGTTGTTGGCGGAATTATAAATTACATCCGCGCCGATGCCGCCGTCGACGAGGGAGTTCGAGCCGCGATTTGTGATGGAATCGTCGCCAATGCCGCCGTCGACATTCGAGTATGCGCCGGAATTGCAGATGGAATCGTTACCTATCCCGGCGGTGATAATCGTCCGAGAGCCGCTGTTGGAAATGTTGTCGTCGTAGAGAGTCCCGTTGACGACCGCATTGTCAGTTGAATTGGAAACATTCATCTTACCAGCCTCCGATCATAATATGGTTAAAAGATATTCCGAGCGCATTATAATCGAATACGGAAAAATTTTGTATTAAGATTGAATTAAAATTGCATTAGAAATTAAGTTCTTCTCAAGAGCAGGAAACACAAAAACAAAGCAAACGACAAGACGATCGACAAAAAGATGACGATGCCGAACCAACCGCCGATCAGCAGGAATTTGCCGCCGGTCGTTCCGAGCATGCTCGCTCCGGCGTAATAGAACAGCATATACATTGCCGAGATGCGCGCTTTATCCGAATCGTCGAGGCGACCTGCCCAACCTGCCGCCGCAGTATGCGCGCCGAAGAAGCCGTACGTGATCATCGCGACGCCGATCAATTTTCCGATCAATGTGTCGACGAGCGAAATGCCGACGCCGCCGAGCATCACGACGATCGAGATCAAAAGAGTCTTGCCGCTTCCAATTCGATCCGACAGCCGCCCCATCAATGCCGAAGCTGCCGTGCCGATCAAATACAGCAGAAAGACGAAGCCGACTTGCGTTTGCGTGAGCGAATACGGCGGCGCGAGAAGGACGTAGCTGATAAAGTTGTAAGTGCAGACGAACGCGCCCATCACCAACGCCGCGATGAGATACACGCCGACGAGTCGAAAATTCTGCAGCAATCGAATGAAGTCGTTCGGATGAGCGAGCTCCGCGCGGATATCGACGACATGTTTAGGCGTCGGCAAAATGAACATCAGAAGCAAGCCGAGGCAAATGTAA
>CALGGX010000211.1 GCA_937916025.1 uncultured Selenomonadales bacterium | reverse complement strand
CGACATTGCCGACCGCCTCCGCCGCCACGATGTTCGAGCCGTTCTTGATCTGCCGATTGAGCGCGCGACTGCCCTTGCCGCTCGTCTTCAAGCCGCGATACATGAAATCGGCAAACTCCGGCGTCGCGTAAGACTTGAATTGATCGATTGCGCAATCGGAGAGCTCGCGCTTGATCTCGTCGAGAGATGCGCCCCGACAAAAACTCTCGATCCCGCGATGCGTCAATTGCTCGAGCGCACTTCCGATCGTGTCGCGAGTCTTTCCGCGCGGAAGTTTTTTCGACAACCGATCGAGTGCAATATCCGCGTAATGCTCCGCCAACCACACCGACGTTTCATACGCGCCGCGACGCAAGTGCGTTTGATAATCGCCGCCGTCAATCGCCGATCGAACCGATTGCCGAAGTTCGTCGTCCAGCCGCGACATAAAATCAGCCTTCGACTCGTCGTCCGGCAATCGAGACGCTATGTTTTCGATCGCCTCGTCGAGAATTTCATCGGCGGCGCGCGCAATGCTCTCATTCACTTCATTCAATAAAATCACCCCCTGCTTGATCCTGAATGCATTTTAGATCATAGGGGGCGTGTGTCAATACGCGATCCGAAAAAATTTTTTGCCGACATCTTTATCTCTGACAGAAGCCGGTCGTCAAGTCGTGACAAAAAATCACTTCTTCTCATTGCGATTTGAGGACATTTTCAATCAGAACAACTTGCGCAATTGATTCAAAGCACCTTGGTGCCCCGAATTCGCCGCAAGTTTGTATAAGCGTTGCGCCTCCGAGTGATTGACATGTCGTCCGTTCCAACCGTAATAGTATTCGTTTGCCTCTTGATACCAATCTTGAGCTTGACTTTTGCTGATGTTTGTTCCGAGGGCGGAGTTGGTAACATGCAACGCCCCATCGGCAGCCGCTCCCCAAACGGCATCAATCGCAAGTGCTTTAGCCTTCTTAGCCGCCGCTTTTTGCAATGCCGCCGAACCGCCCGCTGTTTTGACTGCGGACATCGCTGCGGCTCCCGCCTTGCCTCCGGCATATGCCGCAACCTCTCCGACTGCTCCGTACGCCGCAGTTCCTGCTACGAGTGCCTTGCTTCCGACAACTCCCACTGCTCCAACTGCCGCGCTCCCGACAGCCCCTGCTGCCGCCGCCGCACCGACCGCCGCTCCTGCTGAAGCCGCCGCCGACAAAATTCCAAATACAAACGGTAACGGCATGGTTCTCGCCTCCTCAGTTTGTGATCGGAAGCATTTTATTACATAGGGGCGTGTGTCAATACGCGATCCGAAAAATTTTTTTGCCGATATCTTTGTCACTGACGAGCAAAATACGCCGCACTGCCTTTGCGACTTTTCGACACTTCGAGGCGGATCGGAATTCGCCGACGCAATTCTTCAACGTGCGAAATGATCCCGACCAGCCGTCCGTCACTCTGCAAATCCATCAGCGAGCGAATTGCTTGATCGAGCGTTTCGCCGTCGAGACTGCCGAAGCCTTCGTCGATAAAGATCGTGTCGAGTTTGATGCCGCCGGAATAATTCTGCACCACATCCGCCAGCCCGAGTGCCAACGACAACGACGCGAGGAATGACTCGCCGCCCGACAACGTCCGCACCTCGCGCTTCGACTCGGTGTATTCGTCATATATCTGCAACTCGAGTCCTTCCAATTGCCGACGACCGACCGCGCCTTCCCGATCGACCAGCATATATCGCCGATCGCTCATCACCGACAAACGCGCATTCGCCTCTTCGATAATGTCCTCGAACATCGCATGCAATACATATCGCGAGAATGACACCTTGCCGTTCGCCGTATTCGACAATCGAGCCCACACTTTGTATTCGCTCTCGATCGAGACGAGCTCGCAATCCAATTTCGACAGCCGCTCGCGCCGATCATTCAATGCCGTCCGCCGCTCGATCAGCCGCGCGGAATTTTTTTGCGCTTCAATCAGTGCCGCTTCCGCGTTTCTGAAGTTTGCTTCGAGCGTCGACAAATCCGGACGCTCCCGATCACCGATCCGCTCGAGCAGTTCCGATTGCGATTTTTCGAGCGTCTGCAATCGTGCCACCGCCGTTGCCTGCTCTCGTTCCAATTGCCGACATTTCCGATCCGCCGCGTCAAACGCATTCTTCATGCCGTCGAGCTTCGAGCGCAACGATTTAATCTCCGAACTCACGCGAGTTTCATCGCCGTCATTGCAACCGTCCGGCAATGATTGACGTTTCTCTTTGACGCTTTGCTCCGCCGCCGCCGCCGCCGCCGCGCTGTCGATCTCCGCACGATGTTGCGTCTCGTAACGCCGCTTCTCTTTGTCGACATACTCCGCGCCTTTCGTCAATCGCTCCCGGCATTTCAGATGCGCC
>CALGGX010000210.1 GCA_937916025.1 uncultured Selenomonadales bacterium | reverse complement strand
CATATTTTAAGGGCGCTTGTTACTGCCGATACAAGCGATGATTTTAAGGCAAACGCCGAAAGCGTTGCCGAAAATTTACTGTATTCATCGGAGGTTAAATCGGCAAAGACCGTGGCGGAAATGCTATCCGCCGTTTTTTACGGCGATACCGTTTTGCTTGTAGACGGTGATACCACTGCGCTTGTAATTAACACAAAAGGCTGGCGGTTTCGCAGTATTGAAGAGCCGCCGAACGAACGAATACTAACAGGCCCCAGGGAAGGCTTTGATGAAGCGGCACTACTTAATCTTGCACAGATACGCAGGCGGCTTCAAACACCTGATTTATGTATTTGCCCCATAAATATAGGGCTTAGAACAGATACAAAAGTTTTTGTGTGCTATTTGGGTTCGCTTGCGGATAATGAAGTGGTTAAAGCTGTTAAAGAAAAAATAAACGCCGTAAACATTGACGGCGTTCTTGATATAAACTATATAGCCGAAGAAATATGCGGCAAAGATTTTCTTTTTAAAAAAAGCCCGTCTCTCGTAAAAAGCAATGGATAAGAAATACGTTTTTCTTCAACCGGAGTATTACGCGCGCTTCAAATGCGACGGTCAAAAGTGCAACGCGCATTGTTGTAAAGGCTGGAATATCGTAATTGACGAAAAGACTTACAAAAAGTATCGCAACCTTAAGCCGAAATCGGAAGCAAATCAAATCGTCTCGCGCATTCGGAAAGATAAGCAAAAGAAATTTCATGTCATCAATCTCGATAAAGCGGGACAGTGTCCTTTCCTTACCTCCGACAGCCGGTGTTCGTTGCAAAAAAAATACGGCGAAAATATTTTATCCGAAGTCTGCAAGACTTACCCGCGCGTTATTCAATGCGTGGGCAATTTCTTTGAACGCTCGTTGACGATGACATGTCCAATTGCGGCGGAATTGATTTTGAGTCCGAGCGAGCCTATGAGTTTCGAGCAACTTGAACTCGACAAAGTCGAAACGATGAAAGTTTTAGAGTTGGTTACGATGCGTCCGCCGATTGCAACCGATCTCAACGATTACGCTTTCGGCATTCAATACGCGGCAATCTCGATTTTGCAAGCGCGGAATTTGTCGATTGACGGACGGTTAATCGTGCTCGGCTTTTTCTTTGATCGGCTCGACGAATTGATCTCCGCCGAGCGTTTTGACGAGATCGAGACACTTGTCGCCGTCTACAGCTCCGAAGAATTTTTGCAATCCGATGCAACGCGTTTGGTTGCAAGCATTGATTTCGACACAGTCAAATATATCCGAATGATGTTCAAACTGCTCGAGTCGCTTTACGGCGAAACGGCGAAATTCAAACAATACAATCGACAATATCTTGATGCCGTCAAAGATGCACTCGAACTCGAAGTTGATGAAAAAAACGGCGTGTCACTCTCGAAGGTTGCGGCGAGTTATCGACGTCTTGACTCCGCGCGGAGCAAGTTTCTCAAAAAAAATTCAATCCGCCTCGAACATTATCTCGTCAATGAATTTTTCTTGGGCGTGTATCCTTGGAAGACTACTCAATCAATCCTGAAGAATTACGGCATGTTCGTGGCGTCATACAAAATTCTCGAATTGATTGCACTGTCGCTCGAAGTTCAATGGCAGAAATTTTCGAGCGGTGCGGAGGAAATGCCGGAAGAATATCAATTGTTGCCGACGATAATGCAATTCGCGGCGAATGTCGATCACAATACGGATTATATGGAATGCGTAATGGATCATCTCGAAAAAGACGTATTGACGATCATGCGAAGTCTGCTCGACGGTTGACGGCAAAGAGTGCTTGCCCGAGTGCAAGTCCGCCGTCGTTTGCGGGAACCGCTTGATGCGTCAACACTCGAAATCCGAGCCGCATCAAGCGATCACATGTCAGGCTTCGGAACAGCGAATTTTGAAAGACGCCGCCGCTCAACGCAACCGTTTCGATGTTTGTCACCGATCGCGCTCGCGAGCAGGTTTCGGCAATGAAGTCCGCGAGCCCGACATGAAATGCCCGTGCCAATCGATTGATCGAATTTGATTGCTCGGATTCCGCCGCGAATTGCAAGCGCATTGCCGCTTCGCCTTCGAATGTCGATTCCGAGCACAGTCCGAGCAACGCGCTCACGGCATCAAACAATCGCCCCGCGCTCGTCGAGTGTATGCTGTTGATATTGTTTTTGATCAGAAATAATTGCGCGTCGATCATGAACTCATTTGCGAGTCCGAGATCGGCGGCAATTTTTTTTGTCCGATCGATTCCGAGCGTCGAAACGAGAAGCGAAACGGCACTCCTCCACGCCTCGAGGCTCGATTGATCTCCGCCGGCTTGAATGAA
>CALGGX010000209.1 GCA_937916025.1 uncultured Selenomonadales bacterium | reverse complement strand
AATTGAGGTAGCATTATGAGCGTTGGCATAAAAGACATGCGTGCGTTTTGCGCGATTGTCGAAGAAGGCAACATCAGCCACGCGGCGCAACGACTCGACGCCGCTCAACCCGCACTCTCGCGGCAGATTAAACGCATCGAAGAAGAACTCGGCGTGAAACTCTTCGACAGAGGCGCGAGAACCATTCGCTTGACCGAAGCCGGAAGAGTTTTCTACACTCGCGTCGAAAAAATTATCGGCATGCTCGACGGCACAATTCGCGAATTGCATGATATCGGCAAAGGCTCCGGCGGCTCAATCCGAATCGGCACGATCACGACCAGCGGCGCGATGATCCTGCCGGAGCTCATCAGCCGTTTCCACGCGCAATATCCCGATGTCACGTTCGAGATATGGGAGTCGGAAGGCGCGCGAATTCTCGACATGCTCGACAGCCGCCGAATCGAGATCGCCGTCACCCGAACTGCCGTCGACGGAGAAAATTACGGCTCTCTCGTCCTGCCGCACGAGCCTTTCGTCATGTTAATGAACGCCAACAACAGTTGCGGCGAGAAGCCGAATGAAGTACGCATATCGGAATTGAAAGATTGGCCGTTGATCATTCCCTTGCGCTGGAAGTCGATTTTCATAAGCAGTTGTCGGGAGCGCGGTTTCGAGCCGAATATTTTTTGCGTGTCGGACAGTTTCGTGCAAGGGCTGTTGATGGTGAAAATGGGCTTGGGGATTGCAATGTTTCCGATGTCCTCGCAGACGCTGATGATGACGGACGGCGATTTGATCTGCAAGCGGCTCGTCGAGCCGGAAATGACAACTCACACGGTCGTTTGCTGGCTGAAAAATCAAACGCTGTCGACGGCGTGCAAAAATTTCGTCAAGATGTTCGAGCGGCTGTTCGTCGAAGGAAGGATTGATGTCGATTGAGATTGTACATTGCCGAGAAGCCGAGCATGGGGCGAGAGATTGCCGGCTGTCTCAAGCCGCCGCATAATGTTCACGGCAAAAGTTACATCGCGACCGGCGACGGCGTTGTTACATGGTTGTACGGGCATGTTCTCGAGCAATTGGAGCCGGACGGTTACGATCCGAAGTACAAAAAATGGAATGCTTCCGATCTGCCGATTTTGCCGACGGATTGGAAACTCAGAGTCGTCGAAAGTGCCGAAAATCAATTCAACGTCGTCAAGACACTTATCGACAAGGCAGACGAGATCGTCCACGCGGGCGATCCCGATCGCGAAGGGCAATTGCTCGTCGACGAAGTCCTTGATTTTGTCGGCAACAAAAAGCCCGTCAAGCGAATATTGTTAAATGCGCTCGACACGAAGAGCATCAAACGCGCAAACGCGAATCTTCGAGACAACGTCGAGTTTTTTGATCTGAAACAATCGGCATTGGCTCGCTCGCGCGCGGATTGGTTGATCGGAATGAACTTGTCGCGGGCATATACTCTGGCGGCTCAGCGCGCGGGATATCGGGATTTGGTGTTGCCGATCGGGCGGGTGAAAACTCCGACCTTGGCGTTGGTCGTCCGCCGCGAGCGCGAGATAAAAGACTTCAAACCGGTCGACTACTTCCTGCTCCGCGCGGAGTTTCTACATGCGAACGGAACGTTCATCGCGCAATGGAAGCCGTCGGAAAAAATCGTCCTGCCGCCGAAATTCGACTCGGAAGGGCGATTGATCGATAAGAAGTTTGCGGAATCGATGATCGAAAAATTCAACACGGCTCCGCACGACGGCGCGATCAAACTGTTTGAGACGAAGGAAAAACGCGAGGCGGCTCCGTTGCCGTTCTCGTTATCGGCATTGCAGGTGACGGCGGGCAAAATGTTCGGATACGAGCCGCAAAAAGTGCTCGACATCGCGCAGAAGCTGTATGAAAAGAAATTGACGACGTATCCGCGCTCGGATTGCTCGTTCCTGCCGACAAACCAATTCAAAGACGCGACGACGATTCTCGGCAATTTCCGCTCTACGAATGTGTTGCAGAAACTGTCGGAGAAAGCGGACGCTTCGATCAAGAGTCGCGCTTGGAACGATAAAAAGATCAGCGCGCATCACGCGATCATCCCGACGACGCTGACGCTCAATCCGAATCTGATCGGCGCAGACGAGCTCAACATCTACTTGCTGATCGCGCGGGGGTATGCGGCGCAATTTCATACGCCGTACATTTACGACGAGACGATTGTCGAAGTCGAATACAAAGAAGAATTATTCGGCGCGAAGGGGCGCGTGATCAAATCGCTCGGCTGGAAGGAACTGTATCCGACGAAGAAGAAGGCGGTCGACGACGAAGACGCCGAAGTTTTATTGCCGAAGATGGCTAAGGGCGATCGCGTCGAGTACTCGAACGGCGGGCTGTTGAAAAAAACGACGAAGCCGCCGCCGCGCTTTACTGCCGCGAGCCTCGTGCAGGGCATGAAAGACATTCACAAGTATGTCAAAAATCCCGAGTCGAAACAGCAATTGAAAGACGTGTACGGCATTGGAACGGAAGCAACGCGCGCGGCGATCATCGACGAATTGATCACGCGGCAGTTTTTGACGCAAACCGGCAAGAAGAAGGAATTAATTCCGACGGCGAAGGCGTATCTTTTGATCGACATGTTGCCGGACGAGATAACATATCCGGACGCGACGGCGATCTGGGAGGATAAATTGCATTCGATGTCGGAAGGCGCGGGTTCTCTCGACGACTTTCTGAAAGGGCAGGCGGAGTTCACCCGTCGCCCGTTCCTTACGCTGATTTTGTAACAACCACAACCCATAAAACTCTAAGAGGCCCAAGGGGCGGAATTATTATGTGTAGAGAAATCCATGCTCAAGGAATAGATAAAGCGGTATTCCCTGGAATTCAAGGAGGACCCTTAGAGCATGTGATAGCAGGAAAAGCCGTTGCTCTTCTAGAAGCGCTGCAGCCTGAATTTATCGATTATGCCAATCAAATAGTTAAAAATGCTAAAATATACTTTTTCATGTAATTATCCTTCTTATACTTAAGCTCATGGTCAAGACTTGCCCAGAAATCCATAGCCATGGTTCGTATCTGTATCTCAACCCTCATGGGTGTCTTTCCCTTAGAAAAAAACACAGGCATCTCT
>CALGGX010000208.1 GCA_937916025.1 uncultured Selenomonadales bacterium | reverse complement strand
GTATCGCAATGCCTGCCCGAACGGCGTGAACATCTTGCCTTCCGAATGCCGCGCGGGCTTGCCAAGATCAATGCCCCGCGACTTCTGCTCGATCAACACGCGCGTCGAGGGTATGAGCAGGTCGATGAAACATTTATGCCCGTCGATGTCGACTTCGCGCTCGAGATCGACAGACTTCGTCGGATTCTCCGAGTCCAATGCCGTCAACAACTCGAGCCAAAAGAACGCCGCATCAGACTTCTCCGAGCCGCGTTCCTTCCAATCGTCGATAAAACTTCTGAGAGCCTCGCGGCGTTGATTGTCATTCATGATCGATTGCCTCCGTCAATTGTTGATACATCTCCATCAGCCGAGCGACGATTTCCGATTCCGACATCGCTCGATCGAAGCCGTAAGCGTCGAGGACGGCGTGATCGTTTTCGATATGAGCCGCGCGGAGCTCGTCCGGCATCGTCGTCTCGTCGTAAAGAAAAGCGAGCGATCGATCGGAATATCGAGACCGCACGTCGAGGATCGATTGCGCCGTCCGCTCAATCACCGGCGAGGGCGGGCACCACGGAAAATTGTTGTACACCGACGGCGAATACCGATAATCAGACTTCAACCGTCCGGCAACAACTCGCATCCACGCCGCATGAACGATCGATTCCATCACACCGAATATGAACAGATCGGCATCGGCAATCGTGTATGCCGCATCGCTGACGATCACATTCGGCGGCAGAAATCCGATCGGAATATACCTTCGCCGCTCCGATGAAACAGTCGGCACGATGATATATTTCGACGACGGCTGTCTGATCTGAGTAAAGAGATGCGGAGTTGCCGCTGCCGCTCGAAATTCCGCCGTCGGACTTTTAAGTCGCGTCTTCCGAATCGCGTCGAATCGACTGGCAATCAGCGGCAGTTTCAGATCATCTTCCGTCGCATGAACCAACCACAGACAGTATCGCATCTTGCCATTGATGAACTCGTTCGCACCGACATATCGGCGGATAAATTTTTCCGCGCGGGGCTCGCGTCGAATGAAGTCGTTCATCTTGTCGAGCGTCATCAGTAAATGCCCGCCGTCGACCGGTTTATTGCCTAATTTCATTTTCGGCAGATTGGGCGTCAGCGGTTTGCCGCGATTTTGTATGAAGACGTCCGGCGCGTCGAGCAGATAGCCGTTGATGTTTTTGGCGATGATTTTCTGATCGCCGTCGAAGATGATCTTCTGCCGATCATTCGGCGCGGTCGAGAAGCCGATAATCACACAGTGAACCGCCGCCGGATCGTCCGAGTCGCTGATCCAACGAAACGTGCGGTATGCGAAATCGATGTGAATGCCCTTGCCGAACAGATGCCGCCACAAAATGCCGACACTCTCGCCCTGACAGATCGAATTGGTCGAGACGAATGCCGCGCGAGTCGTTGTGCCCTGCATGAAGTCGGCGGCTTTGTTGTACCACGCGCAGACATAATCGAGTTTGCCGTGCTTTTCGAGATCGGCGAAGGCGGCAACCATATCGGCGATCTGCTCTTTCGATCGCCATTGGTGACCGATGAAGGGCGGATTGCCGATAATGTAATCGACGCCGTCGGGCGCAATTTCATTCCAATCGAGTCGGAGTGCATTGCCCCGGACGATATGAGCCGCGCTCGTCAACGGCAGAAATTCCAATTGCTTTTTGAGAATGGCGGACGTCTCGTTGAGCATCTGATTTTCTGCAATCCACAACGCCGTTCGAGCGACGGCGACGGCAAAGTCGTTGATCTCGATGCCGTAAAAATTCTCGATGGAAACAAGCACTTCACTCGTCTCGCCCGACTTCCGCAACGCGGCGAGGATTTTGTTTTCGAGCGTGCGGAGGCTGATGTAAGTTTCGGTGAGGAAATTGCCGGAGCCGCAGGCGGGATCGAAAAACTTCAGCGCGGCGAGTTTGAAGTGCAGGCGTTCGAGTTCGCGGCGGCGATTGTTTTGTCGTTTTTTGATGGCGGCTTGGAACTCGGAGTGGAGCTCGTCGAGGAAGAGCGGATCGATCACGCGATGAATGTTGTCGATGGAGGTGTAATGCATGCCGCGGGCTTGACGTTCGTCGTCGTCGAGAATGGACTCGAACATGTCGCCGAAGATGGGCGGGCTGACATCGATCCAATCGAACTCGGCGGCTTTGACGATGGCGAGGCGCGCGGCGTTTTCGAGCGGCGGAACTTCTTCGGCGGCGTTTTTGAAAAGATCGCCGTTGACGTAGGGGAAGGCGGCGAGCTCGGCGCGGAGGTCGGTCGGGCGTTGTTCTTTCGGAGTGTCGAGGACGGTGAAGAGTTCGATCAACTCGCGGCTGTGATCGCGGCGGTCGACGGATTCATTGAGTTTGAAGTAGTCGACGAATTGTTTTGGCTCGAAAATGCCGGCGTCCTGCGCGTAGAGGCAGAACATCAGCCGCACGCAAAACTTATTGAGCGCGGCGCGGTCGAAGTGTTTGCAGGCGGTTTTGAGATATTTATGGAGTTCTCTGATGCGCTCGACGGCTTGCTTTGAAACGGCGATGGCGGGATCGACATTTTCGTCGTCGGGATCGATCAAGAAATTCAGGCGCGAAAATTCATGTCCGAGCCGCTCGACGGCAATGACATTGGGACGGTAAGAGTCGTCTTGCATCTTGTAATAAACATTCATGTTGTAGACGCGGAGCTCGACGAAGTTGCACACGACAATCCACTTCGGACGCTCGGAATAGGCGCGGGCATCGGCGTAGCGTTTTGCCTGCTCGAAAGGTGTAAGGAATGCGCCGTCGGACTGACGTGCGGGTTTATCGAGATCGACGCCGCGCGATTTATGCTCGATGAGCACGCGCGTGGGATCGATCCACGCGTCGATGAAGCAGGCATGATCGTCGACATCGATCGGAACCTCGAACTTCATGAGTTTAGTGGGCTGCTCGACGCCGAGAGACTGAAGCAATTCAATCCAGAACGAGCGTGCGTCGGATTTTTCGGAGCCGCGCTCGCGCCACTCGTCGGCGAATCGTTTGACGGCGACATTTTGATTTTCCATCGGCAATATCTCCTCTCAGACAAAACAACGTCTGCCGCTTATTTTATGAGCTTCAACAGTTCTTCGTAATTGTTGACGACATCATATCGGACATTGCCGTTCGAGATCGTTTTGAAATGCTCCCGAGCGCAATCGATCTTTGCGCTTTCAATCAGCCGAAGTTGCATCGAATCCATCGAGCCCTTCGTCTCGGCAACGAAATAAATGTACTTGACCGTGCCCTCGCGAAACACAATCGCCCAATCCGGATTGTACTTTCCAATCGGCGTCGGAATGTAAAATCCCGAAGGCAGTTTCACATACACCGTGACATTGTCGTCCGCTTCGAGATCCTCGGCGAAGTTTTTTTCGACATTGGAATCGTAAATCAGATGATCATAAAGATGCTTGCGCTTCGTTTCAATGACATTTTTCCCCAGCGTGCCCGTCAAATGCGCACCGGTAAAAATGCTCAGCTCGTAAGTCTCGTTCGTCGGAATGTATTTGATGTGTTCGATGATCGTCGTCGCCTTCTCATCGTTGATGATCTTCGCCGCCGTCAAAATAAATTCCTCGGGATTGTTTTTGAGTTGCTCGAAAACATTTTTGTCGATGCCGCGCAATATTTTTATGACGGTTCGTCGCGTCAGGCGAGTCGCCGCCATAAGCTTGCCGATCACATCGTATTGCGCGCCGCGAGCTGTCGTCGGCATTTTGTCATTCACGATCGTTGCGGAGTGTTTGTCAAAAGCCGTTCCCGAGCGCAATTCTTCTGCCGAGCCGATCGTATCGAGCTCGCCGCTCTCCACTCGAAAATACACTTTCGAGACGCGGAGTCTTTTGTTGAGCGCGGCGATCGATTTTGCAACAAGCTCGTCCGTGTCGAAGTCCACGCGATAAATCGTCTTGCCGTTGATTTTCTCCCATAACGCTTTGAACTCCGGCATTGCCAGCTTGTTTTGATCGATCCGAACATCGACATTGTTTCGCCGACTGTCCTCGGGTTTGAGACTCTCAACATCGGAAGCATTTTCGACAGACTCCGCCAATTCGCTCTGCAATTTCCGAGTGAAGTCGTCATAACTCTCGCCCGCAATCACCGTCAGCACATTTATCTCATGCACTCGATTTTCGAGCGCATTCTCGTCCATTCGCTCGCCCGATTGATTGACACACAATCGAAGTCCGCGCCCGATCTCTTGACGTTTGCGAATGTCACTGCCGCTTTGCTTCAACGTGCAGATTTGAAATACATTCGGATTATCCCAACCCTCGCGCAACGCCGAATGCGAAAAGATAAATCTCACCGGCGATCGTTGCGGATTTTGATCGAGCAAACGCTCCTTGTCTTTCATGATCAGATCATACGCGCCGGTGTCATCGGAAGTCCGCTCGCTTCTGTTCGAGAGTTTGCTGTTCGTCAATTTGCCCTTGCCGTCGACGGAAAAATATCCGGCATGCGTCTTTTCGACGGGGATTGCCGACAAATATTGTTGATACTCGTCATTGAAAAGATCGCGAATTTCCTCGACGGCGCGGGCATATTCTTCTTCAAACCAACACGCAAAATCTCCGTTTCGAGCAGAGCCGTCATCATCGTAAATCCGATAATGCGCGACTTCGTCAATGAAAAACAGCGACAAGACTTTTATTCCCATGTCGAACAGTTGAGCCTCCCGCCGAAGATGCGCTTTGATCGTCTCGCGAATTTGTATTCGACGCAATTGCTCCTCGTCGACTCTGCCGATCACGTCGCCCGCATACAGTTTCAGCCCGTTCAGAAACTCAATCGAGTTGTCACGCCCGTCGATCGACTTCACCACAAAATTGTCACGGTACTCCTCGAGACCGTTCGAGTTTGCGTAGAGATCGAAATTGCGTCCGACCGTCCGAACACTCGTCCGAATGCCGTTCGCATACTTGCAATCGAATTGGATCGTCACAGTCGGTGCGTGTTTCGACAGATTGAGACGCTCGAGGTAGACAAAGCCGTTCGAGGCGGTCGTGCCGTGCGCATTGATGCCCGTCACCGCAATCTTCTTTACGAGACGCCTGTTGTAAGCATCGCGCGCGTCGAGCCGATACACCATGTTGTAAATGCTGTCGACTCGATGAGTTGCAGAATATCGCAACATCAAAATCGGCTTGAAATCCTTCAGCCCTTCGCGAGTCTTCGTGCCTTCGACCGATTGCGGCTCGTCGATTATCAAGATCGGATTGGTTCCGGCAATGACATCGATCGGACGGCGACTGTTGAACTCGTCGAGCTCCATTCTGATCCGACGCGCGTCTTTGCCCTTGGCGTTGAATGCCTGCGAGTTGATGATCATCACGTTGATGCCGTTGCCCGACGCAAAATGTTCGATTTCATTGAGCCGCGCGGAGCTGTAGATGAAGAATTTGATTTTGGAGTTGTAATCCTCGGCAAAGTGCTCGGTAGTCATCTGAAAGGTTTTGTAAACGCCCTCGCGAATGGCAATGCTCGGCACGACGATGATGAATTTACTCCAACCGTAATGGCGATTGAGCTCGTACATCGTCTTGATGTAAGTGTAAGTTTTGCCGACGCCCGTCTCCATTTCGACAGTGAGATTGTAACAATCGCCGGTCTTTTCGAGCCGCGCGGACGGAGATATGCCGTTGGTGCGCTGAACGGCGTTGAGGTTCTCGAGAATGATCCGATCGTCGAGCTCGACAGGCGCATTTGCCGTCCCGAGCATGTCGAAGTCGGAAGCGACGGTGCCTTGCATATTCTCGCGCCCCGGATCGATCAAATACGTCTGCACCCGATTGCGCTGACCTTTGAATACGTCGACGACTGCCTTCGCCGCGTCCATCTGAAATTGCTGGTGTTTAAATCTCAGTTTCATGATTGATCATTCGCTTTAAGCCGCAACTTTTGTAAAATCGATCACGGCAACTTCCGATAATGTTTGTTTTGCCCGATCAACAATTTTTTCGAGCTCACGAATAACTTTGCCGCTGTAAATGACTTCCGCACACTCGGTGCATTTTCGGCAAGGTATATTACGAATGACGATCACACTGTCGCCGACATCAAACACATCTGTTGTTGTATCTTGCATGGTTTCCGCTCCGCATTTCATGCATTTCATTATTACAGCCCCCGTCTCGTAATAAAATCAGCTCCCCATTTCTGCAAGCTCGGATAATAGGCGGTTATGATATACAAAAATTCTTCGTCGGTGCTCACAACGACGTGCAAAGGCGAATTGTTTGTCGACTTACCTAAAATCAAACAGCTTGGAAAAGGCGTATCGTCCGGATATGTCTCAATGATCTTACCGTTAAGAATTGCCGTCTCTATGTCGTCAAGCGATATGCCGCGTTCTTGAAATCGTCGATTCGCGTGCTGAGTCACGGCTATTTTGTCGTCGTTGCAAATCTGTCTGTATTGTTCAATGTCCATAACGTTTTCCTCAAATTACTTTTACGCTCGTGTTCGGAGAGTAGAGTTTGAAAATCTCGTCGGCATTGAGTTTCGCCGCGTCGCTCGAAAATCCCGCGTCTCGAAACACCGCGCGGAGCGGCTTCTTCTTCGCAATGTACTCGCTCACCGACTCGTCGATCTCGTTGTCGAAACAGGCAATCAACGCGCCGTCGGCGTAATTATGGATCGTCGCGCCGTTGAAGACTTCAGACGTGTACGACAGATTGAGCTCGACGCCCCAATCGAGCAGGCAGCCGAACAACAGATCGAGCGGCGTTCGATCGGATTTTATATTCTCTGCGGCGGACTCGAGACTCTCTTGCGTGATCTCTTCGACGTTGAAGAAAACATTTTTAAAGTTGCTCTCGTCCAATTTGAAGACGCGGAAGCCGACGTCGAGATGCTCTGTTGTGAGAGGCGCGGCGGCTTTGATCTTTGCTCCCGCGCGGCGGATGCGCTCCTTGCCGATCTCGCAGATGTTTTTGTAGCCGGATTTGGCGGCTTCGGAGTTGGGAGCGCAAGTCTCGGGCAGTTGCACCATGATGAAACGGCGATTGCCACCGTCCTCGGCGTTGAGTTGCATCACCGCATGTGCCGTCGTCGACGA
>CALGGX010000207.1 GCA_937916025.1 uncultured Selenomonadales bacterium | reverse complement strand
ATTCGGACATAATATTTTCACGTCCGGATTATAAATCGGCTGAAAAAATGCTTGAAAAAACCGGGTTTGATGTAAGAGCCGCAAAAAAAGAATTTTTGCCGTCATTTAATATATTCGGACTTATTTCGTTTAATTCGACAAAATATTTAAGTAAAATGAATTGGAACAATGCCGTTGCACTTCTCGGCGGAGGAGCATTGTTACCTGTTTTTACCGGCGGCAAACGAATCGCAAATTTAAAACTTAAAAAAAACAGATATGAACAGGCATTTGAGAACTATAAAAACACCGAACTTACGGCACTGCAGGAAGTTAACGATGCTCTTTGCAATTTAAAGCTTGACAAAGATAAATACATGAAAACGTTAGCAAGTTATGATGCCGAAAAAGAAGATTTTTATTATACCGAATTAAAATACAAAGAAGGAATAATTTCTGCTTTAGACCTTATTCAAAAAAGAGAAAGTCTTATCAGTACAGAAAAGGCTGTCGTTAAAGATAAAACGGCATACTTTATTAATGAAATAGGATTATATAAAGCTACAGCCGGGGCAAATATATAAAATATTAATTTTTATCAAATTAAATAAAATCTTTGAAACATGACAAGTTTTTCATGTCACAATAAGAAGAGGAACGGAAGTCATGGTGAAGAAGGAAGTAAAATCGGTAATTTTGGCGGCGGGCAAGGGCACAAGAATGAAGTCCAAGCTGCCGAAAGTGTTGCACAAAGTGTGCGGCAAGCCGATGCTTCGGCACGTGATCGACGCGGCACGCGGCGTGGGCTCAACGCGCGAATTGGTCGTGATCGGCTCGGGCGCGGAGCTCGTTCGGCAAGAAATTACGGACGTCGAGTTCGTCCTGCAATCGGAACAGCTCGGAACCGGTCACGCCGTCCTCTGCACTCGCGACGCGCTCAAAAACGTCGACGGCACGGTGATGATCCTTTGCGGCGATACTCCGCTGTTTACTGCCGAAACACTGTCGAAGCTCGTCGACGAACATAAGCGCGCCGAAGTCAAGGCGACGGTTTTGACGGCAATCATGCCCGATGCAACCGGTTACGGCAGAATTATCCGCGCGGAGGACGGCTCTTTCGAGAAGATTGTCGAGCACAAAGACGCCTCCGAAGACGAGAAAAAAATCCGCGAAGTCAATTCCGGCATTTACTGTTTCGATCTGAAGACGCTGTTCGCCGCGCTCGACAAAGTCAATAACGACAACTCGCAAGGCGAATATTACTTGACGGATGTTCTTTCGATAATCCGGAGCAGCGGAGAGAAGATCAACGCCGTCATCGCGGATGATTTTTCCGAGACGCTCGGGATCAATTCGCGACAGCAATTGGCGGTTGCGGAAAAAATCCTTCGCCGCCGAAAGAACGAGCAACTGATGGCGGACGGAGTAACGCTGATGGATCCCGGCTCGACGTTTATCGATGCGGACGTTGAGATCGGGCGCGACACGGTGATTTATCCGTTCACTTGGATTGAAGGCGCGACAAAGATCGGTTCCGATTGCGTGCTCGGTCCCAACAGCCGAATTCAGAACATGCAGATCGGAGATCGGGTTACCATGCAATTCGTTTACGGTCACGATTGCGAAGTCGGCGATGACGTAACAGTCGGACCGTACGTCCACATTCGCCCGGGCACGAAGATCGGCGCGAAGGTCAAGATCGGCAACTTCGTCGAAGTCAAGAACTCGAATATCGGCACGGGCTCGAAACTGCCGCATCTTCAATACATCGGCGATTGCGATATGGGTTCTAACGTCAACCTCGGTTGCGGCACGGTCACCTGCAATTACGACGGCAAGAAGAAATATCGCACGGTGATCGGCAATAACGTGTTTGTCGGTTGCAATACGAATTTGGTTGCGCCGGTTGAAGTCGAAGACGGGGCGTATATCGGAGCCGGCTCGACAATCACGAAGACGGTTCCGAAAAACAATCTCGCAATCGCTCGCGCACGGCAACAAAATTTTGCCGATTGGCACGATAAGCGTAAGGGTTGATCGCGATCATGATTGAAACCAAAGATATGTCACGCAAAGATTTTCGCCGAATTCAGTTGCTTTAAAGAGATATGCTCGTTGAAGTCGATCACATCTGCCGTCGACATGACATTAGATACGTCATATCTTACGGCACTTTGCTCGGCGCAATTCGACACGGCGGTTTCATTCCGCGGGGTTATGATCCCGACATTTGCATGTTTCGTGAAGAATATGAAAAATTCAAGCGCGTTGCGAACGAACTCGATCCCGGCATCTGTTGCTTCCAAGATCACGACACGGATGAAAATTATCTCCGGGGGGTACGGCAAATTGCGGCGTACCGATACCGAGTACGTCAAAGCCGAGCAGGAACACATGAAATTCAAAACCGGCGTTTACATCGACATATTTCCGCTCAACGATGTTCCCTGCAGTGTTTGCGGAGCAGATGCTTGCCGACTTACATCTCCGGTGCTTGCAAAAAATTCTGTGGGCTCAAGTCGCGCGCATCAAATACAAAGGTATTGCGGCATTGTGGTATGGTTTACCGAACGTGCCGAGTTTGAATTTGAAAACTGCTTCTTCCGCAGCGTAAAGGATTATGACGAGTATCTCCGCTATGTTTATGGCGATTACATGACGCCGCCGTCGAATTCAAAGCGATAAAATTACACGCCGATTGCGTAGCTGAAAATCGATGTGTCGGTTTATTATGTCCAAGGAGTTCAAATGAAAAACAAAAATGCAATCATTTTGGCGGCAGGAAAATCAAACCGCTTCGCCCCTTTCAATTATGAAAAGCCGAAGGGGCTTTTTCGCGTTAAAGGCGAGATTTTGATCGAACGTCAGATAAAAC
>CALGGX010000206.1 GCA_937916025.1 uncultured Selenomonadales bacterium | reverse complement strand
TCGGCAACGATGGATTCAAAACGGCGGACGAAGCGGCTCAAGCAGCTAAAGAATCCGGCGCAGATGCAGTCGTGATTTGTTCGACTGATGCAACTTATCCGGAAATCGTTCCAGATCTCGCACCAAAACTTCACGAAGCTCTTCCAAATGCAACAGTATTTCTCGCGGGAGCTGCTCCGAAAGATCTCCTCGAGACTTACAACAATGCAGGAATCAATGAATATATTTCCGTCCGCGCAAATTGCTACAAGATTCTCGAATCGTTACAACAGAAGAAAGGAATGATCGCCTGATGTCGAATCCTGATTTCACCAAAATCAGTTTGAGCGAGCCTCAAGCCGAGAGTTTCGACGAATGGAAATCGAAATTCGAAAAAGAAGTTTCCGCGAATTACGATTCACTCACCGAGCGCACGATGGAGCATATTCCCGTCAAGCCGCTCTACACTCACGACGAATACGCGCACATGAACCATCTCGACTTCGCGAGCGGCATTCCGCCGTGCCTTCGCGGACCGTATTCGACGATGTACGTCTTCCGTCCGTGGACGGTTCGGCAATACGCCGGCTTCTCGACGGCAGAAGAGTCAAACGCGTTTTATCGCCGCAATCTCGCGGCAGGTCAAAAAGGCTTGTCGATCGCATTCGATCTGCCGACGCATCGCGGCTACGACGCCGATAACCCGCGCGTGTTCGGCGATGTCGGCAAGGCGGGCGTCAGCGTTTGCTCGATGCTCGACATGAACATTCTCTTCAGCGGCATACCGCTCGATCAAATGTCGGTGTCGATGACGATGAACGGCGCGGTGCTTCCGATCCTCGCATTCTTCATTCAGAGCGGCATTGAGCAGGGCGTCGACAAGTCGATCCTCGCCGGTACGATCCAAAACGACATTCTCAAAGAATTCATGGTGCGCAACACCTACATTTATCCGCCCGAGATGTCAATGCGAATCATCGGAGATATCTTCGAGTACACGACGAAATACATGCCGAAGTTCAATTCGATCTCGATCAGCGGCTAT
>CALGGX010000205.1 GCA_937916025.1 uncultured Selenomonadales bacterium | reverse complement strand
AATGGGGAGCGATCCTTTATCAAACGGGTGACACTTACGGGCATTGGTCGATCGTGAGTAGCAGTGACTACGATACCACCGACGACGATCTGTCTTACACTCCCGATGAGCAAGAATGGGGAGCGATCCTTTATCAAACGGGTGACACTTACGGGCATTGGTCGATCGTAAGTAGCAGTGATTACGATACCACCGACGACGATCTGTCTTACGCTCCCGATGAGCAAGAGCATGGAATTATTTTAATCGCGACCGGTAATACTTACGGACAGTGGTCGCTCACATCGAACAGTGACTATAGTACCGGAACGGATTACAGCTTCACGCCTGACAGTAAAGAGCACGGTGTGACTCTGATCGAAACAGGCAACACATATGGAACATGGTCTGTATCGAGCAATTAATTTTCTGGGAGGTGTCTTCTATTGGCTACAGTTGTTTCTCCGCCGCCTATCGCATTGGACACTGCAAACTTATTTCCTTGGAGAGATATACGAGATGTGATGGTTGCGGGACAATCAATGGTTTTCATACCTAAGTTCTATGTAAAAAATATGCTCATCAACGGCTTGAACGCATATTTCGTTTGCGGAACAAAGAAGAGCGGCTACCACTTACATCCGGCATTTTACAACAACGGAGTACCGACAACTAATGGAATTCTAATCGGGAAATACCTGTCGAGCGGTACGGCTACTGCTCTAAATTCTATCCCCAGTATAAATCCAGTCGCTCTGCGAATGGAAAAAGCATTTAATGCAATTAACAGCAAAAATGTCATAAACGGTACCGCAGACGAAACAGGGTGGCATCCGTTTAACATTTACGAGTATCATCTGATATTGCGGTTAGCCCTCATTGAGTACGCCACTACGCGATTTGAAAATATCGAGGAGTACCACGGCATCTGTGATTGGGGTACTAAGAGTACCACCGGCACATCTATTTCGTCTAAAGGTTTTTGGATAGATGGACTAAAAGCGAAGTGCGAAGGTGACGCATCAGTTTTTAAATGGGTTATACAAAACAAGACGCAAAGCAATGAAGTGGAAACCGCTCAACAAACAGTTCACAGTAAATATGTGCGCATTATGACTATGAAATCGACAGATGATTATGACTTGGGCGATTTATTCCTTGTTGATCAAGAAATAACTGCAAAATCAGGAAGCAGTTACGGAGGCGCAACTCAAAGTGCATCAAGTTTTACGGTTAATGTCACAAATAATTTCTTCTGGTGTACAATGTTATCATTTACATTGTGTCACGCGGCTAAAGCAACAAACAGCACAACCTCGCCTTCAGATCGGTTTGTACGTATAGCTAAGTATTGTTAGATGCGCAGAGGAGTCCGCAATGGTTAGTTTGAATGAAGTTATTGCTGAAGCAAAGGAACAGGATCATATTTCAGTTGTCGAGATATATGATATCGCACTGAGAACAGGCATGCTGTATATCTGCAATACCGACAAGGACATTGAATTTGAAGGACATAAGTATGTGTCGATCCCGATAGAGCGCGAAGAAATATCGCAATCTACAGACAATATTGACGGCAGTATGAAAATTACCATGTCGGATGCAAACACGGAACAACTCCGTTTTATAATAGCCGGTTTTGAATTTAGAGGCTGTCAAGTCCGAGTAAGGCAAATTCTATACCCCGAATCGGTTAGCGATAATTTGATTTACAGAGACGTGTTCTACGGCTATATCGACAATCCTGCTTACGAGAACGGCGAATTTTCCTGTACGCTAAGGAGCAGGATACACAAGGTTACCGTGCCGCGTCGGACGTATCAATCAATGTGCAACTGCAAATTCGGCGACAGTATCTGCCAAATGGATACATCGAAGCAAATTGGCAGGATAATCAGTGTCCTTGACGACAATAAAATCATCATAGATATCACAAAAGACAATGATTATTGGAACAATGGCATTATCATAGTCGAAGGCGAGAGCCGTATGATCCAAAAATCCACCGGTAGCACAATCGTAACGTTTTATCCGTTCTTTGCATCGATCATTGGCGGACAGAGATATTCTATTCAACGCGGTTGCGATAAGACTGCAGAAACTTGTACAAAATACAATAATCTTGAGAGATTTGCAGGCTTCCCGAGTATTCCGTTCGAGGATATCTACAGGTAAGGTGAGCTAATGGGAAAAGACAAAGGAAAAGTCGCAGGCAAAGTCGTTTTTACTGCAGCCGGTTTTTTTCTCGGAGGTATGAATCCGTCAATATTCGGAATGACTAAAATTCTGCCGGCCGCGTTAATGGGCGCATCTCTCGGAGGAACGCTTTGGACTTTAGCCACGTCGCGCAGAAATGCGGGCAATACAGGTTCGTCGGCACAGAAATTTGACAAAGCAATGAATACGGTATCAACTCCGGGCGCGATTCAAGTCGTCTACGGTACCCGCCTCGTCGAAGGTAATCAAACGTATCATAAGCCCAATCCCGAGCTCAATATGCTGAACAAACACGTAGTGCTGTGCGAAGGCGGTATCGGCGGCTTGATATCGGTTATGGCGGCAGGACTTCCGATTCCAATCATCGATGACGACAACGATAGCTCTTCGACCATTACGGCAAAAACATTTTTCACCATCACCAATACTATGTACGAAGACGCATACGTGGATTTTTCTAAGCAGTGGTCGAGCGTAAAAGATGAATGGTCATATACTATGACGCTGTATTGCGATGGAACATCAACTTCGGTTTTTCTTGGCGGACTGCATCCTATCAGTAATCCGCCGTATACGCCGACTAAGATTAACTCACAGTTTTCCGGAGGCTCAGAATACAAAAAACTCTATAATTATGTAAACAATATAGGGAATGGCTGGGTCGCCGCAAATTTTAATGATCTCGGCAATCAATATAAGTTGACCGGCATTACTCTCGGGAGATTTGGTTGCTACAACACTCCTGCAAACGTCGAAGCCGAGAATTACATTAGCACACCTTCTTACAGCAACGGCGGCACCATTTTTTTGATTGCCAATCAAAAGCATGAAGATGCCCGTGTGGTTGTACAATCTCACAAGATGTATCTCAAGCACGGCGACGAGATTTTCAAAACCATCAAACTGGGCGATTCCGATGATTATGACGACAGCGACTTTGCGCAATATGAGCTCGATATCGGCTCGTTGGTTTCATACATTAATCGGATCGGCGAAGGGTGGATCGCATTTCCTTTTGCAAGCACCAACAGATTACCCCATGATATTTATGATATGGATTTTGCTTGCTACAACAAATATGTCGAAGTGCGTACCGATTACGCCAAAGGCGAAACCTACTACACATATCATGATGGCGATATCCCAGAGAACTATGCAGATGTCGGCTCATATAAAGGTTGTGCATGGCTCGATATGCATTTTACGGTCTCGGACGAGTTGAGCGGTAATCCCAACATTGATACCGTTCTACAGGGGCGTAAGGTTTTTGATACGCGCACGGGCACGACAGCGTTCAGTACCAATCCTGCAATGTGTCTGAGAGATTTTCTGTTAAATGAAACGTTCGGCGTGGGATGGAAGGGCGGGCTCGACGAAGAGTCTTTTAAAGAAGCGGCAGACTATTGTGATGAGGAGATTGAATTTGTCGACACGGACGGCTTGTTGCAAAACCGCAAGCGGTATGAGCTCAATCTCATTCTCGGAGATCAAGAAGATGCGGAAGATGCTGTTGCTAAGTTTTTGTCGGCGTGTTGCGGATTTTTGATTCGATACAAGGGAACAATCGGTATGCGCATCGAGAAGGTTACGCCTGTAAGCTATCATTTCACGGAAGATCAGATCGTTAAGAATACATTCAACATCTCCCAAATCGGGTTGGATGAAACGCCTAATCGATATATTTTAAATATCATCTCACCGGAGCAAAATTGGCGCGCGACGCGGTGTATTGTCGAAGATACTGCCATGCAAGAAGCTACCGGCATTATTCAAGAGGAGTCCGTTGATCTCGACGGCGTTACTTCGTATCAGCAAGCTCTTCGGATCGGAAGATTATATCGCGATTTGAATACTGTCTGCAACAAAGTAGTCTCGTTTTCGACTGCCTCGCAAGCCATGCACCTTCAACCAGGTGATGTCATTCTTGTCTCCTACTACAACGCCATTCGAAAGATGCCTTTTCGCATACTGTCTATGAAAGAGGAGGCGAACGGCACAATTACAATCGAAGGCAGGGAATATTGCGAGAGTATTTACAGTGATGCTGTCGGTGCGGTCATTCATACGGGCAAATATACATCGTTCAACGGCTTTAACTCTAAATTCAAATTAACCGGCAGTTAATCTTTGGGAGGTGATTTTTTGCAAATCAACATTTGTTATGATGGCGAGTCGACCAAGTCGATCGCCGATATGAAATTTTTTGTTGAGTATTATTTTAACTCCATCTTCGATAAAGCCGCTTCGTCTGTATCGCAAAACGATAAAACCATTTCACAGGAAGACATAGCGGAACTTTTTAAGCTGAAACAATCGGTTGCAACCGACAGCACAACTACGTTGCCAACCGGAGATTCTTCCTATTCGCCGTCGGACAGTTCAGATACTATAACTGCCATCAGCGATGAAGATATAAAAAAATTATTTTAGAAAAGAGGTAATTTTCTTTGAGTGCTTATCTTGATCTCAACGGATTGCGTACATTTAAAACTGCGCAAGACGCTTACAACAGGGCGAATTTCGCATCGATTGATTCATCCACGGGAATTTTGAAGTCGACGCATCTCCCGAGCGGGGTTAAAGATGTCATCGATGTCCGTGGTGATTATACCGACGCGACCAATCCCATCTTCTACAAAGACAACGACGGTTCTCCTACCGACGAAGTCATTACGAATCCCGAACGCGGTAAAATCTATTGCGATATTACAACCGACAACACTCGTCTCTGGCGTTGGACGGGTGAGAAATGGGTTGAAATCGGCACCGCGACTATCTCTGACGCCGATGTTCTTTCATTGTTCTGAGCGGTAACGTCAAACATCTTTTGACTGCCGCGTTAATATATATATATTTTTTTACAGGAGTGATTTTTTTGTCTATTACCAGCGACACCAAACTTGTTAATCTCGGAAATTTGAAGGCTTTTAAAGAAGCGTACGATGCTCAGACGGCAACGCTCTATCTCAGCAAAGCAGACTTCCTGACCGAAGGTATCATCAAAGCTGAAAAGCTCCCGTCGTATGTCGATGATGTGATCGAAATTCACGTTGACCAGACCGATCCCGAAAGCCCTGTTTTCTACAAAGACAACAACGGCTCGCGCGGTACTCAGCTTACCACA
>CALGGX010000204.1 GCA_937916025.1 uncultured Selenomonadales bacterium | reverse complement strand
AGTCCTTTGAGAATTAAGCTGGTTTAGTTACTCAAGAATCCCCCGCCTTTAGGCGTGGGGAGTGTCAAGACGGACGCGGATTAATCGGAATGTATCACATCAATCGCGCGAACGACCATTTCCTGCTCGGCAAAGAGTACTTGACACAAATGGTGATTCTGTCGAAATGCAATTGTCTTTTGGCGTCTCAGACAAGTGCCACGCCGGGTGTTCTTATGATGACCGAAGGCTTCGAGAATGCGATGATTTTTAATCTGGGAACCTACAATGTCGCGCGCCCCCTATATAAAAAATATTTTACGGAACAAACTCCGTCGACAAAGAACGCGGCGGATTTTTTTTTTTTGCAGAGCTTTACATTCTTTGAGTTTTATGCAATACTATTACTATAGTTGATAAATACAGGGAGTGATTGCAATCGAAGTCGCAATTTGTTCGACGATGTCCGGCGGCAAATCTACAATCGTCAATGCATTGCTCGGAAAAAAAATCCTCCCGTCAAGCAATCGCGCTTGCACCGCAAACATCATTTCAGTCGAAAATTATGACGCGCCAGACGACGACATTTGGATCGGGCAACTCCGATCGGACGGAAAAGTCATCACTCGGCAATTTATCGCCGGAAATACGCTCGACGATTGGAATGTCGATGCCGCCACCATTCAGATTTGGTTGACGGCAAAGTTTTGCAATGTCAATCGGTCGATCACTTTGCACGACACGCCCGGCACCAATTTCTCGCAAGACAGATCGCATGAGCGCATCACGAAAGAATTTCTTTCGCAATATCCGCTGGATGTGATTCTGTTTGTGATCAATGCCGAGCACAGCGGCACTTTTGACGAAAAACAATTGTTGACATGGATCAAAAAAAATGTCATCGACAAACGAAAAACGAAAATCCTGTTCCTGATCAACAAGGCGGACTCACTCGATCCGGAGCACGAAAATATTTTCGAGCACTTCAACGATACGCGTCGGCATTTGATGCGATTGGGATTCGACAAACCGAAACTCATTGCGCTCTCCGCGCGGGCAGCATTGCTTTTTCGCATGGTGATCAACAATCAACATATTACTCCGTCGGAGGCAATCGCCTTCGAGAGTTATCATCAACGTTTCGCGCATGAAGAATTTGTCGCTTACAACGCGACAGATATCGTAATCGTCGATGATATAATCTGCAGCAGATCGAACTTATGTCGAGCCGTTTTCGGCACCGGCATATGTGAGTTGGAATCAATTCTCGATCAGAGAATAAGTTTGGAGTGATGTTTAATGAAGGAAGTGTACATCGAGTACAATCCGTTTCTCGTCGAAAGCAAAATTACCGTCGACGGGATGCCGGTTTCGCACGGCGGCAAATTGGAGGCGCGACTCAATTCGCGACTGCAGACGTGGCTCGACATTCTTCTGCCGGAACTCGAGCAGACGGAGTGCAATGATCACATCACATTGAAATTCAAAGGCACGGAGCTCGATTACAACGACATTCGCGCGGCAATCGACGATTACGAGCGGCGCGGCGGTCCGATGCGAATTTCATTGCAGGAACCTGAATTGATACGCGGCGGCGAGGAAAGACTCAAGGAATTGATCGCGCTGTTCAATCAAATGCAGAAGGATTGCCCCTTTGATGATCTCAAAACGCCGGAGATCAGAAAGAACTTCGAGCGGGCAATTTCGGCAGAATTTGAAGTCAGCGTGATCGCAACGATGTCGAGCGGCAAGTCGACGCTCATCAACGCGCTGCTCGGTCAAGAACTCGTTCCTTCAAAGGCAGGTGCCTGCACCGCGACGGTTGCTCACATCAAAGACGATGATGAAATGCAGAATTGGACTGCCGAATGTCTCGACAAAAACGGGCGAGTGATCGAGAAAAACAATCATCTCACGTCGGAAGCAATGACGCGCTACAACGATAACACCAAAATCACGGATATTTACGTCGAAGGAGATATCCCGTTCGTATCATCGGAAAACATGCAACTTGTGCTCATCGATACGCCGGGACCGAACAATTCGCGTACGGAAGCGCATAAGAATTTGACTTATCGCGTCATCAAATCGGATCAAATGCCGATGGTCATGTACATCATGAATGCAACGCAATTGTTCACCAACGACGACGAGTCACTCGTCCGCGCGGTAGCCGAGGCGATTAAAAGTCAACATGGCAAGCAGGCGCGCGATCGCTTCATTTTTATTCTCAACAAGGCGGATACGATTGATACCGCAATTGACGGAGCAATTCAAGACACCGTCGAAGACGCCAAAAAATATCTGGCAGAAAAGGGCATTGAAGATGCGAATGTTTATCCGGTTTCTGCCGAGGTGGCAAAAGTCATTCGCATGCATAATGCCGACATTCCGTTGACGAAAATGCAAAAATTGACTTTGCGCAATGCTCCGATTGTTTTTGAAGACATGCATTTGGAACATCACGCGCCGTTGTCTCCGGCAGTCAGCAAAGAACTCGCCGATGCGGTTGCAAAGGCGAAAGACGACGGCGACGAATACACCGAAGCACTGATCCACACGGGAATTCCGGCAGTCGAGGCGGCAATCGTCGAATACATGAACAAGTATGCGCTTTGCAGCAAAATCAAAGACGCCGTCGACACTTTCAAAAACAAGATCGAAGAAAAAGAACTGCTCGGCAATTTGCAAGCCGAATGGGCGGAAAATGACGAGGCGCGCAAACAATTCAGCCGTCAATGTCAGAAGCTCGCCGATACGCTCGCCAAGGGCGAACGCGGCACGCTGTTTCGCGAGCGGATTGCAAAACTTGATCTGTCGAAAGGCGCGAAGAAAAAAGCCGTCAGCGTCATGGCGAAATGCAACAATGCCTTCAATCTTGACTCTGTGCTCGGCGGCGACGGCATGGTTGATCCGGATGAATTGCAACGCATAATGGCCGACATGACAAACAGACTGAAACAATTGGAAAGCGATATTCAGACGGATTTGGAAAAAATCGTCGAAACCGAGATCATTGAAAATGCGAAACAGATTTTGAGCGAATATCAGAAACAACTCGAAGCCTTGGCGCGGGAATTTCAGATGCCGGGCAATTTCGAGTTTGATGTGGCGGTAAATGTCTTGACTGCCGATATTCCGAGCGTTGAAAAAGTCGTCAATCAATATACGGAAGATCGAACCGAAAAAGTAAAAGTCGGCGAACAATGGGTCAGCACGAGTAAGTGGTACAATCCATTTACTTGGGGCGACGGCTATAATGAAGACATTTTTGAAAATCGGAAATACAAAGTGTCGGACGGCAAAGCGGCAATATCGAATACGTTTGTGCCGCTCCGTCAAAACATGATTGACAACATCAACAATTCGATTGCAATCGCCGAGGCGCAGGCAAATGATTTCAAAGCGTATTTCCAAGGCGAGATCGACAAGCTTGACGAATTCCTTCGGCAAAAATCGCAGGAAATGGCAACGGCGAGCAGTGATCGCGAGCGTGTCATCAGGAAGCTCGAAGAAGACAAAGTCAAAATGAATTGGCTCAACGAGTTCATTCAAAAGCTCGACGCCGCCGTGAAACTCTGATTTGAAAAATATTCGGGCGGGCGGCGGGAACAATTTTTTTTTACGGACGGTGATCAGTTTGCAATACGATCAAAATTTGGAAAAGGCTCCCCGCGAAGGCAATCTTA
>CALGGX010000203.1 GCA_937916025.1 uncultured Selenomonadales bacterium | reverse complement strand
CATATCTGCTTTACGCTTGTCGAATTTCTCTGGGAGGATATCTTCTACAATTGTAGCGTAAAACAAATCGTTAAGGTGCTGTATTTCGAAACCGTCGTGGGTACGTTGGTACATCTTTTCTCCCATTGCTTTGGCTTCTTCCTTGTGGTTGAGTACCCATAGGATTTTTTCGTGTAGTGCCTCTACGTCACCTTCAGGGACAATCATTTCTGGAAAACCAATTTGATAGGGCACAGATCCAGACGTGTCACCAATGACAGGCTTGCGGGTAATTTGTGGCTGTATGGCAGCCAAAGAAAAGGTCTCTTCCCAACGTTCTGTGGTGAGCGGCACGTGGATGGCGCAATCCACAGCGTTCCAATATTTGGCAATCTCGTACCAATCGATGAACCCCGTTTCTATCACTTTGTCCTGCAAACCACGTTCTTTGATAAGGTTTCGTAACCGCTGTATCTCATCGTCACGTCCCGCCCCCATCATCAGATATTTCCAATCACCCTCCTTGGGTAGGGCATTCAATATGACATCCACGCCCTTATCCGTCGAAAAGCGCGTGGCGCTGCCGAAAACGTAAGTGCTGTCGACAATAGCATATTTTTCTCGGATTTCTTTCCGAGCAGCCAGGTCTTCATGGAACCATTCCTCGTTCACGCCCACCTGTGTCTGCATGTAGATAGGACCGTTATAGCCCTCCATGCGAAAGCACTCTACAGCTTTGGGATAGTGGCAGAAGAAAGCATCGACATGACGATTAATGTATGGCATGTTCCAGCGTTGATACGCGTATAGCAGACGACGTGCAATCCAGCGTGTAGGGCTACATTTGCTCTTTTTAACACGAATATTCTGCTGAGGGCCACGCATACTGAAGGCGATGACCTTGGTTTGGGGTAAATACTTCTCGCGTATTTTCAAGACTTGGCGAAGTGAAGCCATATTATGCCCACCGATGTGATAGATAACATCTGGTCTGATTTCTTGAAGAAGTGGTTTTAAGTCAGGCGAAGTCCAGCCTATTAGTTTACTGACTTTCACACGTATACTGCGAACATGATAGTTTCCCTCGTCTTCTTCTTTAGCTTGAAGTGTATAGGCTTGTCCAAATGTGAAATTTTTTGATCCATTCCATTCGTGTTTGTCATGGGCAAATAGTGTGACATCCACGTTGGGATGTTTTTCTGCGAAAAGTTTCCATCGACGCTTAAAATAGTTTACCGAAAAGGTTTGATTGATAATTACTATTTTGAATGTTGATTCCATGAATGAAAGAAAGTTCAGTTTGGTGAATCTTATCCGATTGCCCATTCTTCGATACTTTGGCTCTCGGTGCAGAAACGGATTCCGACCTTTACGACAGGTTTGTCGTCGGTCTGGTAAGGGAGAGCATAGCCACGTGAGTCAATTTGCTGGAGAGCCTCTTGTGCGGTGCCGGTGATTTTCAATTCGCCCTGCAGCGGTCCGATTGCCCACGCCACGAAGTCGCTCAGCACCGGCAAGAGACTCAAATCGGCTTCGTCGAGCTTCAGTGTGACATCGAGTTGCTCGCTGTCGTTTAACTCCGAAGGATCTCGCGCCATCATTGCCGAAAGCGGAACATTGCCTTTTGCGCTTGCACGGTACGTTTTTTCGCCGACGGTTCTTTCGACGAAAATGTCATTGACCTTGACGATGCCGTCTTTCAGATCAAAATTGCCCTGCAACGTGTCGAATGTTGCATCTTTTCCTTTGCCATTGGAAATCAAATCGGCATGCACGATCGGATCGTAAGAGTTGCCGGTGATTTTCGCCGTCAAACTCACGGAGCCGTCGAGATCGAGATTAAATCCCGCCGCATTTGTGAACATTCCGAGCGACAAATTCTCGGCGGCGAGCGTCATGTTCAGCGGTCCGTACAAATCGCCGCTGCCCGCGACCGTCAATTTGCCTTCTTCTCCTTGAAATGCTTCCAACTTGTTGATGTAAGCGACGCGGTTGATCAAATTCAATTCCAGTTTGATATCTCGGACTTCATTGCCGGCGATGGTTCCGCGCGGAATGATCCCGGAAATATTCAGCGAAGGATTTTGCATCGAGCCGCCGAAGCGCGTCTTGCAATCGAGCTCGCCGTCAAACAGTTCGGTTTTGTAATTCGACAGCGCGAGGAGATTTTTGATGTCGGCATTTTTGACTTCCGACGAGCCGTGCATCACGCCGGTTTGATAATTGACCGCGCCATGCACGTTGTATGAGCCTTCGCCTTGATTGAAATGCAGTTCGTTCAGAAAAATGTCGTTGCCGTTCAAGCCCACGTCTCCGATGACGTTGGTGATGTCGACGCCGTTGAAATTCAAAACCGGCGCGGTTAAATTGCCGTCAAAGATCGGCGTGTCGAGATTGCCGCGAATGATGCCCTCGAAATGCCCGTGCCCGTTTGCGGAATATCCTTCCGGAAATTTCCCCTCGATGCGCTTGAGATCAATATCGTGCATCACGACGACAAAATCCATGTCGGTCGTAATTTTATCGATCGTGCCGTTGAGATCCATGTCGATCATCGGCGTATTGACGTGAAAATCCTGCAGTCGAATTTTGTTGCCTTCGACGTAATAATCGCCGTCCATGCCGTTGACGAGCATGCCGCGATACGAGCCGCGCCAAAAATGGATATAGCCGACGACTTCCGGCTTGTCGACGGTGCCGGTAATTTTGATGATGTTGTCGACATTGCCCGTGAGCGGCTGATCGGGCGCGACGATTGCAATCAAATCTTCCGCGCGGACGGATTCCGTGTCGACTTGGAGATTGATCGGCATTTCGTCAAGCAATCCGATGGTACCTTTCGCCTGCCAATGATCTTTGCCGTCTTTCGTCAAATTGAAATCCTCGATGTTGATCTCTTTCACCGTGCCGGTTGCCGAGAATTTGATCGAGTCGAAAGGCTGATTGGCAAGCATGCCCTTGAAATGCTCGCCCTCGCGTTTGGAATTGTCAATCGCTGTAAACTTCAAATCGACGGCAGGATTTTCGATCGAGCCGTTAATCGTGCCTTTGAAGTCCGACAAGCCGCTGATCATTTGCGGCTTCGGCTCCGCATAAGCGATCGGCAACATCGACGAGTGTTCTGAAATGTCTCGCCGGGCGAGTTGCCAATTCGCCGTCACGGAAGGCGGCAGGAGATTGTTGATGAAGGCGAGATCCACATGCCCGCCGTAGAAATTCAGATCGAGTTCGTGCCCGATTTTGATCGTGCCTTCAATGCCGATCGAGCCGCGATTGGGCATAGCCGCGCTGAGATAATCGATGCGAAGTTCGTCTCGCCGAGCGAAAAACGACGTGTCGATTTGCGTGATCGGAACGTTTCGCGCATAGATGTCATTGGCGGTGGCGGAGCCGTACACTTTCAGCTCGCCGAGATCATCGCCGATGCCGTTGATGCCGAGATCGGCAGTGATTAAGCCGCTGATGCCTTCGATCGCGGGCGCAAATTCCGCCAGTCGCGCGGCGTCGATTGAATATGTCTTGACATGCGCGTTAAAGGCGAGATTGGACGCCTGAAGTTCCGCCTCGCCTTTGATCGTGCCGCCGAATGTATTCGCCGCAAAATTGGAAAGATACACGGCATTGTCGAAGTATTTGAAATGCGTCGAGATATCGGAAGCATAAAGTCCGTTGTACGCAATCGACGGAACCTCGATGTCGGCTTCGACGAGCGG
>CALGGX010000202.1 GCA_937916025.1 uncultured Selenomonadales bacterium | reverse complement strand
GCCGAGCCCAAGCCCGCTTCATTCGAGAAAACGCCGCGAGCCACGCCCCAACGCATTGCAGTCATCATCGAAGCGACGACCGCACCGCCGACACCGCCTGCAGCCGCCTCGGGCGCAAACGCCATGCGGAAGATTTCGGCGAGACCGGCAGGAAGATTGCCGATGTTGAGAATAATCGCGAGGACGGCGAAGATGAAGTAGAAGACAGCCATGCCCGGGACGATGATGCTCGAAACCGCGCCGATCGAACGAATGCCGCGAAGCAGGATCGACAGTGCGCAAATGACGAGGATCAAACCGGTGATCTGTGTCGGAATCGCAAAACTCGTTTCGAGTGCGGAGCTGATCGAGTTTGCTTGCGTCATATTGCCGATACCGAACGACGAGCAAACGGCGAAGAAGGCGAAGAGAAATGCCATTATGCGACCGACCGCGCCGCCGATTCCGTTTTTCATTGCGTACATCGGCCCGCCCGCCATTTCGCCGACAGAGTTCGTCGCGCGATATTTGACGGCGAGGACAGATTCTCCGTACTTGGTCGAGAGACCGAACAGCGCACTGATCCACATCCAGACGAGCGCGCCCGGACCGCCGAGCACCATGGCAGTGGCGACGCCGACGATATTGCCGGTGCCGACGGTTGCCGACAAGGCTGTCGCGAGCGATTGGAACGGGCTGATATCGCCCTGATGATCACTCTTGCGGAAGATCATCTTGATCGAATACATCAGATTGATCCACGGCAGAAATTTCAAACGTATCGTCAAAAAAATACCGGTGCCGACGAGCAACGCCAACATCACCGGACCCCAGACGAAGTCGTTGACGTCGTTTAGCAGTTGAGACAAATCCAAAACGTTCATTCCTTTCCGCGAGTTAGAGATTAACGCAATGGATTGTATAATAAATGAAACGCAACGTCAAGCCGCGCGGCGGCTGTCGACAAAAATACATTTAATTGACGTAATCTATTCGATGCGCTTAAAAACAAATGCTGAATTCGCTTGAATTTATGTTGTAAAAAATCCTGCACTGTGCTAAGATTAGTTTGTTCAAAACAATCATAGACGGCGCAAGATTTTTCAATTGCATTGTAACAGTCTTGCCCGTGAGTGTCAACAGAAAGGGTGAGACATAATGAAGATTCATCCGTCGA
>CALGGX010000201.1 GCA_937916025.1 uncultured Selenomonadales bacterium | reverse complement strand
ATTTTCTCGCGCGGCTGACCGGTATGTCGACAGAGAATGTCGTTTCCGATCTCGCGGAGTCGGAGAATTTCGCGCGCCTGAATTTGAATGTCCGTCGACTGCCCGCTTGCGCCGCCGAGCGGTTGATGGATCATGATCCTCGCGAGCGGCAAAGAAAAACGCTTGCCTTTTGCGCCCGCCGTCAACAGCAACGAGCCCATCGACGCCGCCTGACCGATACAAATCGTCGATACGTCCGGCTTGATATACTGCATCGTGTCATAGATCGCGAGCCCTGCCGTGACCACACCGCCCGGGCTGTTGATGTAGAGATGAATGTCTTTATCGGGGTCTTCCGATTCGAGGAAAAGCAATTGCGCGACGACGATGTTTGCAACGTCATCATTGATCGGACCGCCGAGGATCACAATTCGATCCTTCAGCAGTCGCGAATAGATGTCATAGGCGCGCTCGCCGCGACCGGTTTTCTCTATGACCATTGGAACGTAATATGACATTTGATTTACCTCGCAAAAATGCAATTAATGTTTCGCGATGCGCCTCATTCTTCGGCTTGTTTTTCCGTTTCGGAGGCGGCTTCGGCTTTTGCTTCGGTCGGCTCCGCTTCGATCTTTTCGACGGTTTCTTCCGGAATGTTTTCTTTGATGAGGAAGCCCATCACTTTGCGGCGCAGTGCATTCGACACGAGCAACGAGCCTTGATTTTCTTTGCGAATGATTTTCTGAATTTCCTTCGGCGGAATGTTGTAAGTCGCCGCGAGCATCGCAACTTCATAGCGATAGTCGTTCTGATCGACTTCGATCTTCTCGACGTCGGCAACTTCTTCGAGCATCAAATTGACTCGCACGGATTTTTCTGCCGACTCGCGCATCGACTCGCGGAATTCTTCCAAACTCATGTCGATCATTTGCAGATATTGCGTCAACGACATACCGCGCGCCTGCAATTGCAAATCCTGTTCGCGGATCAATTGCGTGAGTTGGTTTTCAATCATGATCGGCGGAATGTCGACTGTAATATTTTTTGCAATCGTATCGATAAGCTCGTCTTTTTGCTTTTCGATTGCCGCGCGTTCGGCACTTGCAACCATGTTTTTGCGGACGTTTTCTTTGAATTCGTCAAGAGTTTTGAAGGTGCTGACCTTTTGCGCAAATTCATCGTTGAGCTCCGGCAATTCGCGATGTTTGATCGACAGAATTTTGCACTCGAACTCGGCATCTTTGCCCGCGTACTTTTTGCTGTGATAATCATCGGGGAATTTCACTTTGATTTTGACTTCCTGCCCCGCCTTCAGCCCGATCAACTGCTCCTCAAAGCCCGGGATGAAGTGTCCCGAACCGATCGTCATGGGATGACTGCGTCCGGTGCCGCCCTCGAACTTCTCGCCGTCGATATAGCCGTCGAAATCGAGCGTAATGAAATCGCCTTTTACCGTCAAATCGTCGGGAGCCGCTTCGGTGAGCGTCGCGTGATGATCGCGCAAAACATCGATTTGCGTCTGCACGTCTTCATCGGTGACCTCTTTGACTTGCTTTTCGATCTTCAAATTCTTGTATTCGCCGAGTTTCACTTCCGGATACGGCGTAAACGTCATTTTGAAGACAAAATCCTGCCCCTCTTCGTTGGTCACAATATCATATTTGATCTCCGTAACGGGCGTGATATCTTCCTGCTTGAGAGCTTCATTCGCCGCTTCCTGAATGAGAAGTTCGGCAGCTTCATTCATCAGATCTTTTTTGCCGACATGTCTTTCAATTACTTCCAGCGGAGCTTTCCCTTTGCGAAACCCGGGAATGCTCATGCGGTTCGCGAGATTTTTCGCCGCCGTGAGCTTCGCCTTGCCGAGCCGCTCGGCTTCGACTTCGATCGTCAATTGCACTTCGTAGTTCTCCAAATTCTCTTTAGCGATCTTCATTCAAAAATCAAACCTCCTGAAAGTACATCCGTTTGCGTCAAACGCGAAGCTATCATAACACACGCAAATACAAATTACAAGTTTTTTGCAAAACACAATTGCCTTTTCAACCGCCGCTCATTATACTCAACTCAAATTGAAATTGGAAGAAGGATTTTTGATGGCATTGATTCCGATGACGGTGGCGCGTTTGAAAGTCGTGCGCACGGCGGAGTTCGGCGCATTCCTCGATGCCGAAACCGGCGACTCCAAAGACGACATTCTGCTTCACAAAAATCAGCAGACGGAGACAATTCATATCGGCGAGTATGTAAATGTGTTGCTGTATCTCGATCCGAAACGCAAAATGGCAGCGAGTATGAGAGTTCCGAAAATCCGTGAGGGTGAGACGGCGCAATTGAAGATCATCAACACGACGAAGGACGGCGCGTTTGTCGACGCGGGAGCCGAGCGCGGAATTTTTTTGCCGTTTGCGGAAATGCTCGGGCGTCCGAAGCCCGGCGATCTCGTTCGCGTCAAACTCTACACCGACAAATCCGGGCGATTGGCGGTTTCGATGAAGGCGGCGTTGCATCGCGGAGAGCAAGTCGACGGCACGAAGGAAGAAGAAATTGCTCGCGACGCCGCGCGGATTTTGAAATATCTGCATCGAAAAGGCGGCTTCGTCAGCGAACAATTACCGCCGACATTCATTCAAGCGAATTTTCGGATCAGCAAAGCGGCATTCAAACGCGCGATCGGATATCTTTTCAAGCGTCGATTGATCGAAAAGAGCGGCAACGGCTTCAAACTCGTCGGCGAAGGAGCTCAACATGATGATACGTAAATTGTCGACGCTGTTTTTTTTGATTGCATTACTGATATTGCCGCGCCCGACTTCTGCAGAGCTCCGCGCGGAAGAATTGCAATTGACTTGCGCGCTGGCGTCGATGGCGGCGTATTCTTCCGATACGGCGATGATGTTTCGCGAAATGTTGAAGACGCGCGGCTGGTCGCTCGAAACGATTGAAGCGTATTCGGATGCGGCGGATGCCAAGGCAATTTTATTGCGTCGAAACGACGTCAACATTCTGTCGATCTGCGGCACGGAAGATCGCAAAGATGCGGCGATTGATGTTCGCTTCAAGCTCGTCGAATTTACGGGCGGCGGCATGGTGCATCAAGGATTTAACGAATACACCGAAGTTTTGTTGAACAACGAGCGTTTCAAAGAACTGATCAATGCGTTGCTCTACTCGGACGAGAAACTTTACATCACAGGACACAGTCTGGGCGGCGCGGTCGCGATTTTGACTGCGGCTCGATTGGTTGATCTCGGCGAGCAATTGGAAGTGTTGACGTTCGGTGCGCCGGCGGTCGGGGATCAGTCGTTTGCGGAGCGATTTGACGGACGGCTGAAATTGACGCGCATCACGGCGAGCGGCGATCCGATCAAAAAGGCATTGAAAAAACTCGGCTACGTTCATGTCGGCAATGAATTGAAATATACTCCCGCGAAGTCGGTCGAACACTTTCGACATAAGATGGCGGTGTATCTCGATTGCGCGCTTCGGAATTATTACGACGCGAATTCGGAAATTGAAATTGCATCGGGCGGCGAGAACAGAAAAATTTACGTCGTGCCGCTTCGGATGATGAACATCGACAAAGAGGACAAGCGATATGTCGAGCTGATCATTCGCGACGTTTTGCGATCGCGCCGCGCGGATTTGGTATTGAGTGCCGAGCCGCCGAGCGAGCTCGATTACAAAACTTACGATGATGATTTTGCCGAGCTCGACGCGAAATATTTTGCGGAAGCGCGGGCGGCGAATTGCGATTTGATTTTGATTGAATTGCTCCAATCGCGGCGAGTACGAGAGGCACGGAAAGACATTGATCAAATCACGATTGAAAAGATCGTCTGCAATTTGAACGGCTTCCCGCTGTCGATGGAGACTTCGAGCATGAACACGAACGAAGTTACGGCGATTGAAGCGGTTTTGCTCGCGCAATTGAAAAGTGCGATCTGATCGACAAAAAATTGCTTGCAATCTTCGGCAGCAATCGATATAATAAAACAAAAAAAATTCGAGATGCCGAAGTGATTAACAGCATCTCGGGTTCCGTGACAAGCAGTCATCTCCCGTAGTATATATAAATTTTGGGTTTAAGAGGGATCAGTTGCCGTCAAGAGGGTGAGAACTCTGGCGGCATGACTTCTCTCTATCCTCTCAAAATGAGAGCTGTAATGACGATGACCGTAATCAGCCACGCCATGAAGTTCATATCCATTGAATTGCCCCCTTCCCGGGAGCCTCGGATTGACCGCCGTTACCTTCACGGAATTGAATATATCATATCATAAACTTTTCAGCATGTAAAGGTTCTTGCTGATTTTTTTTTGGAGTTGATGAAATGACGGATGAATATTTCATGCGCGAAGCGATCCGCGCGGCGCGGCATGGGCTCGGACGAACTTCGCCGAATCCTGCAGTCGGAGCAGTCGTCGTTCGTGAGGATCGGATTGTTGCAA
>CALGGX010000200.1 GCA_937916025.1 uncultured Selenomonadales bacterium | reverse complement strand
TCATGCACGTCGGCAAATTCTTCCATTTGATTCCAATCGAGCCACGACGTTTTGTTGTCCTGACAGTACGGATTGTTGTTGCCGAATTGCGTGTTGCCGAATTCATCTCCGGCGAGAAGCATCGGCACGCCCATCGAAACCAACAAAACCGCCGCCGCATTCTTCATCAGTCGATGCCGAAGCTCGTTGATTTTCGGATCGTCCGTCTCGCCCTCGCAACCGCAATTCCAAGTGTGATTGTCATTCGCGCCGTCGGAATTATTCCATCCGTTGGCGAGATTATGCTTCTCGTTATACGAATACAGATCGAAAAGCGTGAAGCCGTCGTGACAGGTAATGAAATTGATCGACGCGTAATCGCCGCGCCAATAGCGATTGTAAATATCCTCGGAACCGGTCAAGCGAGCAACCGCCGCCTCGATATGCCCCGCATCGCCCTTTAAAAAGCAACGCATGTCGTCGCGATACCGCCCGTTCCATTCCGACCAACGCTTGTATGAAGGAAACGTGCCGACTTGATAAAGCCCGCCGGCATCCCACGCTTCGGCGATCAAAATGCAATCGGCAAGCAACGGAGCCGCCGCGAGCAGTTCGAGCAACGGCGGATTGTGGAGCGGATTGCCTTCCGGATCGCGCCCGAGGATCGACGCGAGATCAAATCGGAAGCCATCGATGTGATATTCGCCGACCCAATAGCGCAAGCAATCGACGATCATGTTTCGGACGGTCGGATGATTGCAATTCAACGTGTTGCCGCAACCGCTGAAGTTGTAATACGAGCCGTCGGGCTTGAGAATGTAAAACATTCGATTGTCGATGCCCTTGAAAGAAATGTAAGGACCTTCTTCGTCGCCTTCGGCGGTGTGATTGAACACCACATCGAGAATGACTTTGATGCCGTTGCGATGCAATTCTTTGATCAGAGATTTGAGTTCGTTGACTTGCCCCGCCTGCTCGCCGGTGTAAGCATAGCCTGCCTTCGGCGCGAAAAACGAGACCGTACTGTAGCCCCAATAATTCATCAGCGGCTTGCCGTTCGGATCGCGACGATGCGGCTTCGGAGCATCTTCCCACTCGTCAAACTCGAAGATCGGAAGCAATTCAATCGCCGTGATGCCGAGGTCTTTCAAGTACGGAATTTTTTCTTTCAGCCCTTCGTAAGTGCCGGGATGTTTGACGCCGGAAGATTCGTCGCGAGTAAAGCCGCGGACATGCGCTTCATAGATGATCAACTCATTATGCGGCGTTTGGATCGGGCGATCGCCTTCCCAATCGAAATTGTCGACTTCGATGCGCGAACGATATTGGAATTGATTGCTCCAATCCGGTTCGCGCCCCCAGACTTCGCGTCCGCTGACGAGTTTCGCATACGGATCGAGCAGGACTTTTGTCTTGTCGAAGATGTCGCCGCGCGAAGGAACATATTCGCCGTCGACTCGGAAGCCGTACTCGAGATTTTCGTGATCGAGATCAAAAACAATCATCGAAAAGACATTGCCGATGCGATAACTCTCCGGAAACGGGATGATGCCGAACGGCTCTTTCTCGCCGATATGATAAAGGACGAGCTCGCAACTCTTTGCGCGCGAGGAGTATATCGAAAAATTGATGCCGCCCGGGACGAGACTCGAGCCGCGCCGCATGAAAAATCCCGGGCGCAATTTAAAGCCCTGATACGTATCTGTCGGATACATGTCTATTCTGATATCTATTCGCATTCTTACACCCCTTACTTCAATGCGTAATTCGTAATTCGTAATTCATAATTAAAAACCGTTCCCCAATTACGCATTACGCATTACGCATTATTAATTAATAGTCGCTTCTTCGCCGAGATAAGCGCGGATCACTTCCGGATCGTTCTGAATTTCGTCCGGCGTGCCGCTCGCAATCACCATGCCGTATTCAAGCACGTAAATCCGCTCGCAAATGCCCATCACCAAACTCATGTCATGTTCGATCAAAAGCACCGTCAAGCCGAACTGCTTCCTGATCCAACGGATCATTTCCATCAGCTCTTTCGTCTCTTGCGGATTCATGCCCGCCGCCGGCTCGTCAAGCAACAGCAATTTCGGCTTCGCCGCCAACGCCCGCGCGATCTCCAATCGTCGTTGCGCGCCGTACGGCAAATTCTTCGCTACTTCATTCGCGTGCTCGTCGAGCTTGAAAATCTTCAGCAATTTGAGACTCTCGGACGTGATCTCGGCTTCTTCGGAAAAATATCTCCCGAGCCGAAATACCGATTCCAGCAAGCCGTATTTTACATGGCAATGGTATGCGATTTTGACGTTGTCGAGCACCGACAGCTCCGAGAAAAGTCGAATGTTTTGAAACGTCCGCGTGATTCCGCGTTGCGTGATCTGATACGGCTTCAAGCCGACAATTGAGTTGCCGTCGAATATGATCTCTCCCGTCGTCGGCACATATACGCCCGTGATCAAATTAAAGATCGTCGTCTTGCCCGCGCCGTTCGGTCCGATCAATCCGATCAGCTCGCCTTGATTGATGTAAAAATTGAAGTCGTCGACGGCCTTCAGTCCGCCGAACACTTCAGACACGTTCGTTGCCCGCAAAAGTTCAGGCATCGTATCATCTCCTCTCCGCGCGCCGTTTCATCGTCTTCAATTGCTTTAGCCGAAGTTGCGAAGGCGTATCCGTGAGCAACTCTTTATCGGGAAATTTGCCGTCGAAAATCTTGAATTGCTCGGCATCGAATTTATATTTCGATTGATTGAGATATCGCCCCGAAACGAGCGCGCCTTCATACAGTTCAAATGCATGTAACCGCTCGATATAAAAGTTTTTTGCATTCCGAATTCCAAATGCCTCGGCAGGTTTGAATCCGCGCTTCAGATAATACTCCGGATCGCCCAACAACATGATCGATCGGAACTTCATCTCCCGCGCGGTTTCGACAGTCTTCTCGATCAATTGACGTCCGATCCCTTGACGTTGATATTTTGGCAAAACCGCCAGAGGTCCGAGCCGAACCGTGACGTAAGTTATGCCGTCATCGCCGACGATTGCCGCCTTTCGACTTACGACATTGCCGACGATCTTCTCGCCGTCGAGCGCGACGAAGTCCAATTGCGGAATGTATGAATCCCACTCGCGAACCAAATGCGTCGCCCAGTGCACGTCCGTGCCGGGCTTAAACACATTCCAAAACGCCTCGCGAATGACAAATTCAGTCGCCGGATAATCTTCCGAAGTCGCCGCGCGGATTTTTACTTCGCTCATGACTTCGCCTCTCCGTCTTTAAGACCGTCGAAGAATTTTTTGATCGGTCCGAGATTGGTCACTTCCATATATCCGAACAAGCCCTGCGGTCGATAGAACATGAGAAGGATCAGCGCGAGCGCGTAGATGATCATTCTGAATTCCGGCCATGCGGCGAGCGCGGCGGAGATGAATGTCACGACGAACGCGCCCGCGATTGAGCCGGTGATTGAGCCCATGCCGCCCCGCACCACCATTATCAGGTAGTTGAACGACGCCAGGAACGTGAACGAGTTCGGGCTGATTAGATAAAACTGGTGCGCGAAAAGCCCGCCCGCAATTCCCGCGAACGCCGCGCCTATCGTGAACGCCATGACTTTGTAGCGCGTCGTGTTCACGCCCATTGCCTCCGCCGCAATTTCGTTCTCGCGTATCGCTATGCACGCCCGCCCGTGCGAGCTGTTCACGAAATTCTTCACGAAAAACAGCGTCGCC
>CALGGX010000199.1 GCA_937916025.1 uncultured Selenomonadales bacterium | reverse complement strand
CATTTGATTTTGCAACCGATGAATGCGGTCGAGCGCGTGCGTCACCGGTTGGCGCTCAACGGTTGGATTGTGATCGACGAAGATTTAGCCGAAGTCGGCGGGATCGTTTACGAGATCATCTGCGCCGTCAATCGACGACTCGATCAAACGGAAGTCATGCACTCGACAAAACGCTCGCAATCGCCGCTGTTGAAACAATTGAAGTCGGATCGGCTCGAGAAATTGCAACGCGTGGCGGCGGAAATGGAAAAAAGTCCGCGCGCCGTCGAAACCGAGAAATATCGGCAATTAAAAAATCGAATCGTGGAGCTGATGCGTGATGTTGACTGAATTGGCGCGGCGAGCAACAGAGCTCGACGTTTCGGACATGCATTTGACGGTCGGGCAACCGGCATTTTTCCGAAAGAACGGGGAATTGATCTTCGCGTCCGACGTGCCGCTCGCAAACGAAACGCTCGACGAATGCCTTGAGATTATGTTGACGCCGGAGCGGAAGTCGACGCTTTTCGAGCAACGCGAACTCGATTTTTCATGGCAATTCGAGTCGCGGCGTTTCAGAGTCAATGCGTATTTTCAGCGCGGAATGCCTTCGCTCGCCTTTCGATTGATCCCGTCAAAAATTCCGACGCTCGACCAAATTAACGCGCCGAAAGTCCTCTCGACGCTGATCAATTCGACGCAGGGCATGTTGCTCGTGACGGGCAAAACCGGCGCGGGCAAGTCGACGACGCTCGCCGCCTTCATTGCCGAAATCGCGCGCAATCGGAAATGTCACATCTTGACACTCGAAGACCCGCTCGAATTTGAGCATTCCGCCGAGCAATGTTTCATCAGCCAACGCGAACTCGGGCGCGATTTTCTGTCATTTCCGCAAGCATTGAGGAGCGCGCTCCGCGAAATGCCCGATGTGTTGCTGGTCGGCGAGATCAGAGACACCGAGACGATGTCAATGTCGATGGAAGCGGCGGCGGCGGGAATTTTCGTGCTCGGCACGTTGCACACGAAAGGCGCAGCCGAAACCGCAATGCGCGTCGAGAGCCTGTTTCCGATCGATCGGCGAGATGCCGTTCGCGATCAATTCGCCGATATTTTTACGGCAATCGTCTCGCAACAATTGTTGAAAACGCCGCGCGGAGATCGCGTATGCGCGGCGGAAGTTTTGTTGGCGACTCCGGCGTCGCGCGCGCTGATTCGGCAGGGCAAATACATTCAGCTCGAGTCGGTAATGATGAGCGGACGCGCGCTCGGAATGCAGACGATGCAGGACGCGGTCGAGCGCGCAATGCGAAGGTGATTGCAACATGAAGTTCTCTTACAAAGCGTATGACTCGGAAAAAGTCTTTCAATCGGGCGAGCTCGAAGCCGAAAATCTCAATGCCGCGCATGATGTCCTTCGACGGCTCGGACTGATGCCGATCGAGATCAAAGAACTCCGAAAAAAATTCATTGCAATTTTTTCAGAACAACTCGACAAACAACGCGTCGGCGATAAATGGGCGTCGATTTTTTTTCGACAACTGTCGACCCTGCTCGGCGTGATGAATTTGCGCGCCGCGCTCGAATTGATGTCGACGACGGCTGCCAATCAAACGCAAACCAAAATCCTGCAGTCATTGTTGCAAGACGTGACGCTCGGCAAATCGCTCGTCGAAGCACTCTCGAAATTCGGCGCGATTTTTTCAAACACCGTCGTTCAACTCGTTGTCATCGGACATGAAAGCGGACGATTGCAGGAAATTGCCGCAAAGCTCGCCGATCAACTCGAACGGGATTATCAATCGTCGAAGAAACTCAAATCGGCAATGTATTACCCGGCATTCATCTTATGCGCGGCGTTGATTGCAATCGGCTTTTTGATCTCGACCGTGCTTCCGCAATTCGCCGGTTTTTTTGCCGAACAAGATTCTCAATTGCCGATATTGACGCGGCTGTTGCTCGAGCTCGGCGTTTTTCTTTCCGATAATTTCCTGCCGATATTCGCGTTTGTTGTTTTGATTGCGGCAAGCATTCGGCTTTTGTACGATCGATTGCCGCCGTTTCGATTGTCGAGCGATCGACTGATGTTGAAAATCCCGTTCGTCGGGCGACTGATCTCGCAATCGCATTGGATGAATTTCTTCGGCGCAACGGCATTTTTGATCGAGAGCGGCGTACGGCTCGATCGCGCGATTGAAATGGCGGCGGCGTCAATCGACAATGCATGGCTCCGCGCGGAACTTCGCGAAGTAAGTCGTCGCGTCGAAAGCGGCGGCACGTTTCAAAGTCCGATCTTTCCGCCGGAATGTTCGGGCTTGATAGCGAGCGGAGAGTCCGGCGGCACCTTGCCGATGATGCTCGAGCGTTGCGAAATGCTTTGCGCGTTTGAAGTCGAAGAGCTGTCGAGACAATTGCCGGTGAAAGCCGAAATTGCCGGGACATTGACGGCGGGAGTGATCGTGGCAATGATCGTCTTCTCGGTGATGTTGCCGGTTTTGAGCATGGGCATATGATATTTTGAAATTCAAAAAGGCACCGATAACGATGCCTTTTTTTTTTTTTTCGATTGATGAAGTATATCTTATTTGCCGGACTCGAGCAGACCGTAAGCTCCGTCATTGCGCTTGTAGACAACGCAAATCTCTTCGGTGTTTGAATCGCGGAAGACGAAGAAATTGTGGTTGAGCAGGTTCATCTGCATGATCGCTTCCTGCACGTCCATCGGCTTGACGGTAAAACGCTTCGTTTTGACGACGGGATATTCTTCATTGTTGTCTTCCTGCTCGGTGCGGAATTTCGACTCTTCGAGTACTTCCGACTTGAAACCGCCGCTGCGGAACCACTTTGCGAGTTTCGTCTTCTGTTTATGGATCTGCCGCTCGAGTTTTTCGACCACGAGATCGATCGAAGTATACATGTCCGTCGTCGACTCTTCGCCGCGAAGCAAAACTCCCGATGGAACCTCAACCGTCACCTCAACCACGTGCCGCCCCTTGTTGACCGTCAGCAGAACGGAAATGTTGTCGATCTTATCGAAGTATTTTGTCACTTTGCCGACGCGCTTCTCAACATAGTCGCGGAGCGGCGGAGTGATCTCGATATTTTTGCCTCTGATTGTGAACTCTGCCATATCCAAACAACTCCCTTCGTCCGGTAGATCTTTATCGGCTATATTCTGCATGACGAGGCGAAAATCCTTTTTTAAATTTTTTTGACGTTGGCGGCTTGAGGTCCGCGCGCGCCCTCGACTTCCTCAAACTCGACCTGTTGACCTTCCTCGAGTGTTCGGAAACCGTCACTCTGAATTGCCGAAAAATGCACGAAAACATCTCCGCCGCTGTCGCGCTCGATGAAGCCGTAACCTTTTTCGGCACTGAACCATTTCACTTTACCGGTTGCCATAAAAAAATCCCTCCAACAAAACCAATTCCCTGTAAAGGCTTGTCAAGTATATCACACGAGGGCGGTTTGTCAACCATAATAAGCAACAATTTAGTTCAACACGAATGTCAATTGTTTGAGCCGAATGTTGGCGTCGACGAGTTTGACTTTGACCGCGTCGCCGATCCGAAACGCTCTGCCCGTCCGTCGACCGATCAACGCATATTCCCGATCGATGTAATTATAATCATCGCCGCGAATGCTCAGCGCCCGC
>CALGGX010000198.1 GCA_937916025.1 uncultured Selenomonadales bacterium | reverse complement strand
ACGGCGGTTGAGTTGTTTTGTCGTTGATCAGAATTGCAAGCGCGGTACGTTTCGGCGAATCAAACCAATCGTAACCGAGCTCGACACTTTCTGCCAATTCTTCAAGCACGTAATCAGTCAAAAAGCGTTGCAGAATATCAACCGCGCGGACTTCGTAGCGTTTCGGCATCATCCGCTCGAAATCGGCGGTCGTGAGTTTCGGAAATGCTTCCGGCACGTAGAGTCCGCCGTCCGGAGCCAAGCCCTGCAGAATTGCTTTTGCCGAGTTCACTGCTTCCGACGGTTTCAATTTGCTTCTCGTGCTGATATATTTCATACAGAAAATCTCCTTTGGAAAAATTTTTTCTACACATTATAGCATCAATCGAGATCAATTCAATTGTATTTTTACCGTGTCTTTGATAAAATATCAAAAAATCGGTTATGGAGCGATGAGCATGACAGAAATTTTTTCAACGATCACGCTGATTGCGATGCTCGGCTTGTCGATAACGGTCGGCGTGATCTCGTACAAAGCAATTCACGGGCAACCATGCCTGCCGTTCATCAAAGCCGCGCTCGTCTTTCTGGCGTTGATTTTGATCTCGGCAGCAGTCATTTTCAGTCGTGGCTCATAATTTTTGAAATGCAATGAGGGATCGAAATGAAAAAGTCAATTCAATGGCAACTGATTTTTGTAATTTGCAGCGCGTTCCTCGTGTCATTCACGACATTCATTCTGCTCATGCGCTATTTCATGGTTGACGACTACAAAACATTCGTGCAGATAAACGATCTGCAGACGGCTCAAAATCTGGCGGGGCAAGTCGAGCAACGGATCGCGCGTCCGCTCCGGAGGGTGCACGTGCTCGCATTATACCCTTCGTTCATGGGCGTAGCGGCTTCGGACAAAGACACGCTGACGCATCGCTTTTCATTCGACGAAAACTTGTTTGAATTGGTTTCGGTATTCGACGCAAACGGAGTCGAGTCGATTCGATTCACCGGAAAACTCACTCCCGAACAGGCGCAAAAAATTCTTCGAGAGAACGACGACTCAAAAAAATTATCGTCGACATATCGCTCGGCGGTGACGAATGAATTGATCTTTACGTCGATTGAAAAGATCGAGCAAGACGGAAAATTGCAGGGAACGGTCATTGCGAACATCAGTCTGCGCCCGCTTCAGAAATTTCTGCAAGATTTTGATCGAAAGACCGATCTCGCGGTGTACCTTTTCGATCAGGACGGGACGGCGATTGTTCAACCGTCGTTTGTCGGAGAAGGCATTTTCAATTACAACACGTTGAAAGCGATTGAAATGCATTCGGATTCCAACGGCAATGTGCTCGCGTCGGAAAAAGACTTCAAAGCACCGGGCGGACTGATTGCGGCAATGAAGGCGGCGCAAAGCGGCGAGAGAGGCGAGAATACTTATCTCGACGAGAACAGCAATGAAATTTACAGCATCTATCAACCGATCTCGTTGCCGATTGCGGATGCGCATTGGGCACTCGTCGTGACGCATTCGTCGTCGGCTCTCAATATCATGCTGAATAAACTGTTCATTCGCTCGCTGTTGGCAGGCTTTGTAATTTCGATCTTGACGATTGCCTGCATTGTCATGTTCTCGCGGCGATTGACGAAGCCGATGCATGAGATCATTGCAATGGCAAATCGAGTCCGCTCGGGCGATCTTTCGGGGCAACTTACAATCAAGAGCGATAACGAGATCGGAGTGCTCGCGGATAATATCAACCACATGATCCAAGGCTTGCGCGCGACTCGGAAGAAGTCGAAAGACGCGGAGACGAAGATCAAGGCGATTGCGTATCACGACGCATTGACGGGCTTGCCGAATCGGACGCATTTTCTGATATATCTTCGACAGATGATTGAAAAATCGGTGCAGAGCAGATTTTACGGCGCGCTGTTGTTCATCGATGTCGATAAATTCAAGATGGTGAATGACACGTACGGGCATGCGGTCGGCGACGGATTGTTGATTGCGTTTGCGAAACGCATAGTCGACATAGCCGGGCGCAAGGAAGTGGCATGTCGATTCGGCGGCGATGAATTTCTGTTGTTCCTGCTCGGTTACGACGAAACGGATACGCGAACGATTTGCGAGAAATTGGTAAAATCCATGCGCGAGCCGTTCGAGATATCGGGGCATAAGTTCTCGTTGTCGACGTCGGTCGGCGCGGCATTGTTTCCGAAAGACGCGGATAACATCGACGATTTGCTCGAGCGCGCGGACGCGGCGTTGTATGTATCGAAGCGCAGCGGCAGAGATCAATACAATTTCTATGTCGACGGGATGGAGACAACGCCGATCGATGAACGCGATTGAAAAGAAAAGAGAGCACCTCACACGAGATGCTCTCTTTTTTATTGCATTCGATCCGATATTGCGATGTCGCGCGCCCTCTCTTCTCTCGATCAGATCTTGAATTGTCCGATATCGCCCTGCATATCCGTTGCGAGATTCGACAACGCTTGAGACGCCGCCGCAATCTCTTCGTTTGATGCCGATTGAGTTTCCGTTTCCGACGAAATTTCTTTCGTGCGCCGCTCGGTCGTCCGACTCGTCTGATCGATCGTTTCAACCGCCTGCACGATGTTATGTGCACCGTCCGAAACCGTCATCATCGAATTGTTGATGCCTTCGATCTCGCTCTTGATGCCGTCAACCATGTCCATAATAACTTTGAATTGCTCGCCGACATTTTTGATTGCTTCCGTTCCGGCGTTGACATCATCCGTGCCGCTCTTCATCGACTGCACCGCTTGTGATCTGACGGACAAGTGCGTCCCTCTCGTCCTCAATTTCTTCAAGGCATTCTATGCTGCGTCCTGTTTCTTTAAGTACTTTTTCGGTCTCTTCATAAAGGCCCAGACATAAGATATTGTTATATACAGCTCTTCCTACTAAAAATTCCATTGAAAAGTAGCAGGCACGTCTGCTGTTTTTGTGAGCTGATTTTGATCTTTCCCAGTTTTCACCGGCATATTCCATAACTGCTTTTCCGACAGCATCATGCACCTGCTGTGGAGTTTTACAGTTTGTGAGAGCTTTTTTGAGTTTTTCGCTATATCCTGTCATGTGAAAATTCTCCTTTATCTGTTATGTAATGTTTTTCTTCTGTTCCTAATGCCGTATATAGTCCTTTATCGTCTTTTATTCCTGCAATATTAGTATTACTATCTACTTCAAAAATAATTTTTCCTTGTAATACATCTGGTTTTAAGTTTAAATTAAGATTTTCAATTGTTTCATTAAGTAAAACACTAATATGCATAAGTCCCCCTAAATATTAAGTTCTTTCGAAAATAAATTATCCGCAATATCACTAAAACTTGATTCGTTATCTGTAAGGAATTTTTCCCAATTTTCTACTGCCCATATTTCTAGTCTTTCATTAACTCCGATTATGACGCAGTCTTTCTTTAAACCAGCAAAGGTCATAAGTGGTCCAGGAATATTAATACGTCCTGCTTTATCAAATTCTAAAGTAGTGGCTCCTGATAGTAATACACGCATATAATTACGTGCATCTTTTGTATTAGGAAGATTACGATAATTCTCTATTATCTTATTCCATTCATCTTTTGGATAAATAGATAAACAATTATCTAAACCTCTTGTAATAATAAAATTTTCACCTAAGTCATTTCTTAATTTCGAAGGAATAATAATTCTTCCCTTTTCGTCAATT
>CALGGX010000197.1 GCA_937916025.1 uncultured Selenomonadales bacterium | reverse complement strand
GCAGACGATCTCGAGACGTATGTAAAATCGCGCGGCTTGAAAAACATTTCCGATATGATCGGCAAGGTGATTGTATGATTGCAGAATGGAAAAAATATCCGGCGTCGCTCGATTTTTACGAAGAAATGCGTGACGAACTCGCCGCCGTCTTCGATGCCGCGCAATTGCCCGAGGACGTCCGAATGAAGATCGAGATCGGCTTCGAGGAGGCGGTCGTCAACATCATCAATTACGCTTACGAGGACGACGGCGATATTCGGATCAAAATCTCTTTCGACGACGAGTTTTTCAACATCGAGCTCGTCGATCACGGGCAATCTTTCAATCCGCTCGAGCATAACGACGCCCGCGCGGAGGATGATTCTCCGATCGATATGCGCGAGCCCGGCGGTTTCGGCATCTTTCTGCTCAAAAAAACTTTTGACAAACTGAACTATTCGCGCGAAAATTTCAATGGCAAGCCCGCCAATCATCTCACTCTTTCATTGAGAAGGATCGACTGACATGAAGATGAAGATCGGCATCCGCCGCCGAATGATGTTCACGGTGCTGTCGACCAGCCTCGCAACGCTTCTCATTCTGAGCGGCGTGGTGTTTTACGGCATGAACGGCGTCCGAAATCTCGCGTTGCAGTCCGCCGAGGAGATCGGAGTGCAAACCGCACTCAATGCGAACGACGCGCTCGAGGAGCAGAAGAAGAACGAGTTGATCAGCCTCGCGTCCGACAAAGCCGAAGTGATCAATCAGCATCTCGCAACTCTCGCCTCCGATGTCGAAAAGATCGCCGCCGAAATGACGCATATCAATTCGCACGCGTTCATGTTCATGCCGCAAACAGTGCCGACGCCCGAGAGCGTCTCGCTCGACGACATTGCGTTTTACATTCAGCACGCGGAGAATTTCGATCGGGCGGCGTTCGAGCGCGAGATCGAATTGACGGCAAATATTCGCGACTTCCTCGTGCGGACGGTCGAGTCGAATGAAATGGCGGAGTCGATGCTCGTCGCCTCGAAACACAACTTCACGCTGAGTGCCGACGACAATCGTCGCCTGTTGCCGGAAGAGCTTACCGTCATTCCGACGATTTACAATGCCGTCAACAGCGATTGGTATCGCCGCGCGGCGGCGGAAAAGCAATTGATCTTCACCGACGTGCGTCGCTTTGCGTTCATGAACATGCTCGGGACGTTTTGCGCCATGCCGTATTTCGACAGCGGCGGCGAGCTCGCGGGAGTAGCCGGAGCGGAAGCGTCGCTCGACAGGATCAGCACCATCGTCGACGAAGTGAGCATGCACGAGCGCGGTTTTTGCTTCATCGTCGACAATCTCGGGCGCGTCATTCTCTCGTCCGACAAAAGCGTTTATTCCGAAGACAATCCGAGCGAAATCGCCGTGAGTTTCGATTACGATTTGCGTTTGCATGACAATCCCGAGCTCGTGCGTATCGCCGTGCAGATGCTCGAAGGCATCAAGGGCGTGCGCGAGGCGGCAATCAACGGCAAGCAATATTACGTAGCGTTCGCGCCGATCAAACAGACGAATTGGAGTTTAGAGGCGGCAATCGAG
>CALGGX010000196.1 GCA_937916025.1 uncultured Selenomonadales bacterium | reverse complement strand
AAACCGTGCTTAGTTTCGTCGTCAATGTAAAGATAAGAATTTGTCGCAAAAATTCCGTGAACTTCAGTTTTTAAAATCATTTTATCACCTTGAGGAAAATTTTTATGGAAATTTTTAAAGATTGTCCGCTTGAATACGCTATGGAAATTCTTGGCGGAAAGTGGAAATTGAAAATTATTTGGACAATTTACACTCAAAAAGTTATCCGATTTAACGATTTGAAAAGGAAATTGCCCGGCATTACTGATTTAATGTTGGCAAAAATTTTAAAAACGTTTGTCGAAAATAATATTGTCGAAAGAAAACAATTTAATGAAATTCCGCCGCACGTCGAATATTCTTTGACTGAAAACGGAAAAAATTTAGTTGAATCGCTTTCAAAAATTCGGCAATGGGTTCAGGAACAAAATTAAAATTTGCAACCGTCCGCGCCGCAAGTCATTCCGTCAAAATTTTCTACAATCTCTTCGTTTAACGCGTCTTCCAGTGCTTGCCTTATCACGCTGACAGGTTGAGCGCCGGAAAGTGCGTATTTTTCATTTATGACGAAGTATGGCACGCCGTGAATACCGTACCTTGACGCCTGCAATTCATCTTCGCGCACTTCCTCTGCGTACTTGTTACCTTTCAAAACTTCATCGACTTCATTTTCATCAAGCCCGCAATCCAGAGCAATTTTTTTCAACACGTCGTAATTGCTAAGTTCAAGATTTTTTGTAAAGTATGCGTCAAAAAGTTTCGTAACAATTTCATCGTGTCCGCGTTCCTGCGCAAGTTTCGTCAAGCGCAATGAATCAAAAGTATTCGTATACTGCGTCGAAGAATATTTGAAGTCTATACCTTCACGTCTTCCCATCAATGAAATTTGTTCAATCCTATCGGCGGCGTCATCTTCCGTCATTCCGTACTTTATCGCAAAACGTTGAACAGTTGACGACACGACATTTTTATTTGCCGTTGGATCAAGTTCAAAACTTTTAAATTCAATTTTAATTTTATCTCTGCTGTTAATTTGCGCCACAGCTTTTTCAAGACGCTTTTCACCGATATAACAAAATGGGCAAGCGTAGTCCGACCAAACTTCTACTTTCAATGCATTACCTTCTTTCAAAATTTCTGCCGACATTATACAGCGTCGTTAAATTTGCGCAAGAACGCAGTTTTTATTTAGTTGCTATTCAAAAATATAGCGTCGATAAAAATTTTGGGCAATATTGTAACGTATTTTTGTAAAAAATATCTGTAAACTTTACGGCGAGTTAATTTTTGTGCTACAATCTAGAGCGTTGAAAAATTCTAGTAAGTTTGGAGGAAAATTTTTAATGGCAAAAGAAAAAATTTCAAAAGTTGTGTTGGCATATTCGGGCGGGCTTGATACGTCTGTAATAATTCCTTGGCTGAAAGAAAATTACGGTTGCGAAGTTATAGCAGTCTGCGCGGACGTCGGGCAGGGTGACGAACTTAACGTTGTACGCGAAAAGGCTTTGAAGTCCGGCGCGTCGAAAGTTTTCATTGAAGACTTGACGAAAGATTTTATCGAAAATTATATTTTCCCGACGCTTAAAGCCAATGCAGTCTACGAAGAAAAATATTTGTTGGGAACTTCATTTGCACGCCCGATTATCGCAAAAAAACTTGTTGAAATTGCTAAGTCTGAAGGTGCGGAAGCTGTTGCACACGGCGCGACCGGTAAAGGCAACGATCAAGTACGTTTTGAATTGACGGTGAAAGCTCTTGCCCCTGAACTGAAAATTATTGCTCCTTGGCGTGAATGGGAACTTGACAGCCGCGAATCTGAAATTGCCTACGCCAAAGCGCACGATATTCCGATTGCGACCGAAAATAAAAAGTACAGCATGGACAGGAACATCTGGCACCTTTCGCACGAAGGCTCGGATTTGGAAGACCCGTGGAACGCGCCGGATAATTCGATGTTCCTGATTTCCAAAGCGCCGGAAGCTGCGCCGGATACGCCGGAAATTATCACGGTGGATTTTGAAGCGGGCGTGCCGGTTGCGATTAACGGCGTCAAAAAAGATTCTGTCGCGCTGGTAACCGAGCTGAATGAGATTGGCGCGCGCAACGGCGTCGGCATCGTCGACATTTGCGAGAACCGTCTCGTCGGGATGAAGAGTCGCGGAGTTTACGAGAACCCTGCAGGCTCCATTTTGTATTACGCGCATCGCGAGCTCGAATACTTGACGCTCGATCGCGCGACTTTCCATTTCAAACAGCACGTCGGAGTCAAGTACGGCGAGCTCGTCTATGACGGCATGTGGTTCTGCCAATTGCGCGAGGCTCTTGCGGCATTCGTCGACAGCACGCAACAGACCGTCACCGGCACCGTCAAAATGAAACTCTACAAAGGCAATATCATCAGCGCGGGCTCGAAATCGCCGTATTCGCTCTACAGCAAAGAGTTCGTCACGTTTGAGCACGATGACGTGTACAATCAGGCGGATGCCGAGGGCTTCATCAATCTCTTCGGTCTGCCGTTGAAAGTGCGCGCGCTCGTCATGAAAGGTCGGCAGTAATGGCGCGAAAAAGCAAATACACGTTGCAGATGAAGGACGGCGTCGAGGTTTGCGATCTTGTCGAACTTCGGCGCGCCTTCGATCCCGACGCAATCATGAAATATTTCCAAAGCGGCTCGAAACTCGTCGAGTGGCTTCGCGATCGATATTACGACGGCGAGGCGGACGCAATTTCGGCAATTGCTTCGGATGATCCGGATGCGGCTCGAAAAATTTGCGCGGCGTTGAAAGTCTGCTACGAAGATTATTTCGACGCGGAGTTTGCGGCGCGAGTCAAAGTAAAACGCGATCGACTTTCCAAAATCACAAACGACATTCGGATTATTGAAAACGCTCGCAACACGGCGTTTAATCAGCAGGATTTGGCGGATTTGCTCGATCTTGACGAGTCTGTGATTTACCTGTGCGGCGAGACGTTTACCGTGCCGACTCGGATCGAAAACAGACATTATATCGGAGTGCTCGGAATTCCGACAATCGAAACGACGGCGAAATCAAAGGCGGAGCTCGACGAAAAACATATCGTGATTGAAAAATGCCGCTTGCCTTGGGATATCCCGGGTTCTTTGCCGAATTCGGAAGAAACATTTGACGATCACGCGATCCGAGTCGAAAAACGTCAGCGCGAAATTCTGAAACAGTTGCCGGAAAAATTACGGAGCGGAGCGGCGGCGACGACTTCAATCAAAAACGCCGCCGGAATGCATGCCCGCCCGGCGTCTCAATTCGTGCAAAAGGCGAGTGCTTTTCAATCGGACATTTTGATTGTGGCAAAAGGCAAAACCGTCGACGCCAAATCGATTTTGCCGTTGATGTCGACGGGGCTCGTCTTCGGCACCGAACTTACGATTGTTGCCGACGGTTACGACGAGAAGGAAGCGGTGCGCTCTCTGAAAGCACTTATCGAATCCAAGTTTGGAGAGATTTGATTATGACAGAAAAATTCAGTTTGACGATGCGCGTCAAGGTTGATGATCTCGAACAATTGCGGCGACATTTCGATGCGGAGTCGACACTCGAATATTTCCGCGACGGGCGGCTGGTCGAGTGGTTGCGCGCGATCGGTTGCAACGGCGAGGCATCGGCTGTTTCGGCGATCGATCGCAATGATCCCGAGGCGATTGAAAAAATCCGCGCGGCGTTGAAGATTGACGCGTCCGACAACACATTCAAAGCGCGGGCGACGATCTCGAACCTGACGGGAATGCACGCGCGCGTTGCCGGTATTTTCGCGCAGAAGGCGGGCGATTTCAAATCGTCGATCACGGTTAAAGCAAACGGCAAATCCTGCGATGGAAAAAGCACGATGGCGTTGCTGTCGATGGGGATCATTTACGGCACGGAGCTCTCGATCATTGCCGAAGGTTCCGATGCGGAGCGAGCAGTCAAAGAGCTGAAGTCCTTGATCGACTCGGGATTCGGAGAGGAGAGTTACGATTAAAATGGCAAGGCAATCGAAATTCGCCTTGAAGTTGAAGGACGGCGCGGAAGTTAGAGACCTCGAAGAACTCGAGCGCGCATTTGATCCCGATGCGATCATGAAGCATTTCCGAAGCGGGCAATTGGAAAAATGGCTTCGCGATCGATATTATGACGATGCGGCGGACGCAATTTCGGCGATTGTAAAAGACGATCCGAATTCGGCGCAGAAGATTTGCGCGGCGTTGGGCATTCCGTATGAAGATCACTTCGATAAAGAATTTGCGGCGCGTATCAGAGAAAAGCGCAAGCAGTTGCAGGAAATGACGTCCGACGTCTCGATCACCAAAAACGCGCGCAATACGGCATTCAATCAAGAGGATTTGGCGGATTTTCTTGATCTCGACGAGCCGCTGATCTATCTGTGCGGGGCGAAATTCACCGTACCGCTCCGCGCGGAGAATAAGAAGTACGTCGGAGTGCTCGGGACGCCGAAGATCAATATCAGCGTAAAATCGCAATCGGAACTCAATGCAAAACACATTGTCTTCGAGAATTGCGAGTTGCCG
>CALGGX010000195.1 GCA_937916025.1 uncultured Selenomonadales bacterium | reverse complement strand
CTGCTGAAAGTGCTCGATATTGCGTCTGATGCCGACAGCGCGCGATTGGGATCGGGAGTTGACTTGAGAGAAGCGCGGAGATTGATGATCTCGTTGTCTTTGATAGATTTCTGTTCGACGAGAGCGGCGAGCTTTTGCCGGAGGTCGGGAAGAACCGACGCGTCGAGAGATTGAAGAGCGGCGAGATTTTCATCAATGCGCGGCGCGAGTTGCGCGAGCTTGAGTTTGCAATCCTTGACATTGTTTTTGAAGTTGAAGATGATGTCGTTGATGGATTGCGTATGGAAGAGCGTGGCGAGAGGCGTCAGTGTCGCGTTCGCTTTGAAAACGTCCTCATTGGACACAGAAATAAGTTGCATGAGAAGAGCGCGGCGGTCTGATTTTTTCAACAGAGCGAAGGAGAAGATGTTGGAGAGGAGTTCGATGGCTTGCGCCGGGATGAAGTGGTTGATGGCGAAAGGCAACTCGGACGGCTTGACAGGCGCGTCGTTGATGGCGATAATGGTCTCGAAGCCGTTGCCTTTTTTTACGAGTGATCGTGCGATAGAAAATTTGTCGAAGGCGACGGTGACGGCAGGAAGCGCGCGCGATGAGCTGTTGATGATGTCATTGGCTTTGGGAGTTGAGCCGTCGGCGAGCTTACCGGTAAGAGTCCAGAAATAAGCGTCGAAGATGCTGGACTTACCAGAGCCGTTTTGCCCTTCGATGAGAACGTTATGCCCGTTGGCGTTGATGGTCAGAGAGTCGATAGCCTTGAAGTGGGAGATGGAGATCGACTCAATGAGGCGGATGTGGCAGATGTTCATAATTGTGTCTCCTTTCCGATTAAAATTGAGCGAAAGCCTTCCGCTTGGCGAAGAACGTCTGCCGAAGGGAAGAACGGCGAGACGTTATGATGAAGGAGATGGTATTTCACCTTACTTTCTAAATTGAATTAGCAAAGCGGAAGGCGGCTCACGAGACGGCTCCGTATAGAAGCCGTCAGAGTGAAACGTCGAGTCCGCGTTCAAATGAGTTTCTCGGTTACTGCCTTGCGTGGCTTGTCGACGTAGACGAAAGTGTGTTGCTTGATCTGCTCGAGAGCTAAATGAGCGGCAATGCGATTGAGATCGCGTTCGTCGAAGAAATGCCGATGAATGTCGTCGTCGAGATCGAAAGCGTCCCTGACGCGCGGATTTGATAAGCCGAGATTCCTGCAAGCGTGTTCGAGTGCGTTGATGTCGTCTTGATTGATGCTCATACTCTTATCTCCGAGTCACGTAAGAAACATGTTCGCAATCCCATTCTTCAAGTGATTGCAACCACTGCCGAGCGCGCTTCTCTTTGTATTGCCGCAATTTCGCGCCGCTCAACCAAAAGTGAGCCGTGGTGTCGATGCGAACGCCGTTGATCTCCATTACGCAAGGCATTTCGCACCATTCGCCTTTCAATGCGTCTTTTTTTGCCATAGTCTCACGCTCCGTTCTTGATGCGATATTTGTTGGAGTTGTAAGAGTTGAGTTGTTCGACGAGGACGCGATTGCCGCTCCGATGGACGATGTCCCAATTGCAGAATTGCGGATTGTATTCGACGGTGCCGATGGGATTGAAGAGAAGGCGGGCGAGAGTCTTGCCGGACTGGATCGCTTCAAGGCGATCGCCTTCAAAGATGTCATTGCGGTCAATGTCTTGCAACCCTGTGAACAGCCCGACGGTATCGGGATCGACTTTGAAGCCGAGAGGAAGGTCGAAACAGTCGAAGGGGCGGATGGCGATGTGATTGCCGCGATGAACGAGATCGCCGATGATCACGTTGCCGTCGAGAGTTTTGCCGCGAAATTTGATCTCCGGCATGATGGAATCCCCCTTTCAGGTCTTGATGAGATATTTTTTTGAATTGTGAGCACCGAGAGTTGCGGCACGAATGTTTTTGGTGTCCTCAGTCTCGATGTCCCAAGAGCGATACTCTTCGTTGATGAATCCGGTGTACATTGCCGTGATATCAAGCGAGCGAATTTCGCCGGATGCGTCTTTGAATTTGATAGTTCTCATGATTCCTCTCAATGTTGGTTTAGATGTGAAGCCACACGCGCGTGAAGGGCGGCTTGCCGTTTTCGATCTGGTGCTTATTGATGGCGTCGAGGAACTGCTTGCAGGAGAGTTCGTAACCGAAGGCGAAGCCGAAAGCGAATGCAGACCAGAGAAGAGCGAGGCAGACGAGCAAGTGATGGGGCTCGACGCCGAGTTGATCGGCGGCATACGCGATAGCGTCGTTAAACCGGCGGTTGATGTAGTCGATGAAGTCCAAGAGAGATGCTCCTTTCCGAGACGAACGAACGGGAGCCGCCGAGTTTTGAATGACGGCTCCGTGCCCGTTAGTGATGATTAAGAGTTGGCAAAAGCGGCGAGCCGTTTGGCGGTCGGGAAGATGTCGGCGGGCTGAGTTTTGTGAGTGAAGATGCGTGCGGTATCGCCGAAGAATCTTTGCAAAGACTTCTTGAAGTGATCGAGAGTCTGAACGATGTAGCAGTTACGAATCTTGCCGTCGACAGTGGCAGAGACGCGCGTGATTTTTGTGCGGCTGCCGAGTCTGCGTCCGGCATAGCAGGTATCCCAATCTCCTTGTTCGATAACGAAGTAGGTACGCGTGCGATCCTTGTACCTCATAAAAGACGTCTTGCAATTGCTTGGCGGTAATGCCGATGTAAGTGACGGCGGAATTGAAGACGCTCATTTGAACGGTAGCGACCGCGAGAGAAGCCGGTGCGTCTTCGACAGAGCCGTTTTTGTGAATGGCAGGAAGGACTTCGCCGGTAATCCACTTGCGGAAGTGCCGTGCGAAGAGCGTGCCATGTTTGCGGATGATATCATCGAAGCCGTCCAAGTTGACGAAATTGGTGAGTTGCGCGCCGCCGGAGGAAGGAACTCTGTACTTGGAGATGAAGTTTTTGTCGAGACGCTTAACGAGTCTGCAGGGTCTCATGTTGAGGACGCGGCAGATATCGTTAAAGCAGAAATGGGGCTCGTCGAACTCGTCGCAGATGATGCGGATGATGCCGAACTCCGCGTTGAAGAACTTCTGAACGCCGTATGCGCCGGTAGGAGTCATGACGGGCGAGCCCGGCGGCGGTGTAAATGTGTACCTGTTGCTCATTAAAGAGCACCCCTTTCGATGGATTTTTGAGCTTGACGGCTCAGGAATGCCCTCCGTGAGGAGGAGAGGTCGGAGGGCACAGGCTGAAACGTCGGTGAGCTCAGAGAATTTCCCATTCGAGAATGCAGCCGTTGTCGATGTACTGATTCGCCTCGAGAGGATTGCCGTTGTCCAAGTCGATGATGCACTTCTTGACCTTGAGTCGGTCGGCGGTGGCGATGAAGATGTAATCGTCGGCGTAGGTGTCCTTGACGTACTGCCAGAGAGCGCGGCGACCTTTGCGCGTGTTGGAGAAGATGGGCGAAGCGTCGCGCGGAAGCATCGATTTCTCGGACTTGTCGGCATCACACTGATAGAATTGATAGCCGTAGGGCATAGTGAAGTCTCCTTTCGTTTACCAGTCGCGCCAATCGGTGTTGCAGTCGTAGTACGACATCCCGCCGTAGCGTTTTTCGAAGATCGGGTTGCCGTCGTAATCCCAGCCGATAACATCTTCGCGACCTGCGCCGAACCGCTCCCAGAATTCGTCGTCGGTGAGTTCGTCGATATCGATCTCGTTAATGTCGCGTGCGTCGTCTTCGTCGTCTTCGTCGATGAGCAATTGCTCGTCAATGTCGGTGATGCGCTGCATGTCAAAAACTCCCTTCGATAGCCGCGTCGATGTCGGATTGGCTGGCGGCGTCGGTTACAAAGTTCTTTCTGGTCTGTTCTTGCCACCAGAGTTCCATTTCGCGCTGAATGTTGGCGCGATTTTTTTTGATACCAGAAATCACGATTGTAGCGGAGCGCAGCGTCTTCGATGACGGCGGGATAATCGGCGGTGAGCTCGTCGCCGTCTTCCAAGTAGTAGCACCACGAGAAGTCCCACTTGTCGGCGGGCGCGCACATGAGATTGTGCCGGTTGACAACGTCAAGCGCGCTGAAGCGGAAGTTGTCTTCAGCATCTTTGCCGGAGGTGAGGAGGGTGAGCCTGTAGACGGCGGGCTGAGCGACGACGATCGCGTTAAATTCGTTATTGACGCCGCCGGTGATGGTTGCTTCGCGTGCCTCTTGAATGAGTTCGCTGTCGATGTCGATGGGTGCGTTCGGATGACGAAGTTTGTGGTCGAGGATCAGCTGCCGGGGATCGCCGGTCAAGCTGTCAGTTCTGAAGATGAAATGCATAGAAGAGTCTCCTTTCGATGATGCCGACAATGGACGGCGTTTTTTTTCAGGATGCGTTCTCAAGGTCTTTGCGAACGAGCTCGAGAACGGACGTGTTCCAGCGGATTTGATATCCGGAGTGCCCGTTTTTCTCGAAGGGAATGAGTTCGGCGAAGTTTTTGCCGAGATCGGTGAGGTGATAGATGCCGTCGATCTTTTCCTGCAAGCCGAGGCGGACGAGTATTTGGTTGACGTTGCGAGAGTTGATGTCGCCGACGAGCTTGCCGATTTGAGTGGCATTGAGGAAGCCGACGTCGTGCTCTGCAGGAGGCAAGAGTTCTTTGAGATGATCGAGCTTGAGGTTATAGAACTGCTCGACCATGGAAGTTGCCTTGGCGAGAGCGATGCCGTTTTCGACGCCGAAGACGTCTCTGATCTTCTGAGTGACGAGCCCGACTTCATCGATAGCCCCGGCGAGAGTGTGAGCGTTGAAGTTGGCGGAGTGGTTAGCGTAGAAGCCGTGCTTGCGAATGGCGGGGAGAATGACGCGCGCAATCTTGTCTTGGAAGGCGTTGGCGATGGCGTTGTTAGCCTTCATGGCGAGGCGATAGAAGATGTACTCGGGAATGAATGCGTCTTGAACTTTCGCAACTTCCTGCGAAAAAGACGAATAATCAAACTCCTTGAGGTAGTCGTTGACGGTTCTCCAACGGATGTACTCGACTTTGCCCTTCTTCTCGACGATGCCGAGACCGCGCGCGCAATCTTCGAGTTTGAGCCACGCAGTGCCGTCCGTGTCGATGAAGCCGTTGACGCCCTCGATATTGATGGGCGGCATGATGCTGGCGGGAAGCGTGACGGTCGGAGCCATGACGGGCGGAGCCATGACGGGCGAGCCCGCCGGAGGAATGAATGCGTAAGTGTTACTCATGATGAGAACTCCTTTCTGTTGATGAAATTATGCAACCGCAATGCGGTCAGCAGTCTTGAAGTAATCGGCGAGAGCCTGAGAGTCGAAGTTGCGCAAGGCGTACCATTTGAGTACTTTCGTGTCGCCGACATTGGCGGCAAGATCATAAGCCGCGTCAAGCGAATCTTTGATGTGGAAGACGCGCTCGAAATTTGTTTCAGCGGCGTCGACAGCGTAGATCGATGCGCTTTGAAATTCGGGCGTATCAGCCGCCGCGCGCGCCTTGTAATACAATTGACGGAAGTCTTCGTCGCGGAGAGTGCCGATGAGAAGGCGTTCGTCGTCGGTGCGGAGTTGCCAGCCGTCGCCTTTAGCATTGACGGCAAGTACGAAGTGCTCGGTGAAGTCGGGCAATATCGCATCAATGCGATGGAGGAGATACACGTCGAAGGCGAACTGAGTGACGCGGACGAGGAGCGATTCAACGTGCTCGGGTTTGATGGCGATCGAGTTGCCGTCGTCGATGAGCCAATCGTTGTAGTCGAAGAGAGACATTTGACTGACGTAGTTGCCGAGGAAAGAACCTTTGTTGAAGTAGGTGATGCCGACAGAGACGCGGCAGCAGAGCAAGTTCGCGCGAGCGACTTCGGAAAAGACCTGCTCAAAGTTGCCGTGGCGGATTTGCTGATTGATGGATTTGCGTTCGAGACTGCCGAGAACGCGGCAGAAGCCCGATGCAACTGCAGTGATCATTGTGATCAATCCTTTCGATTGGATTAGAGCATTGGCGGATCAGGAATGCCCTCCGTGATGTGTAGAAGTGGGAGGGCACAGGCTGAAACGTCGGAAGCGTTACCAATCGCGGCGGATGGCGTCTTTGAACTCGGCGAGCTTTTGCCGGAGTTCTTCATCGGAGTCGAAGTCGATCTCGGCGTTGACAAAGAGCTCGACTTTGCTCTGAAATGTAGAAGTCATTTCGAATCGCCTCCCCGGATAGCGGCAATCTCGAGCAAGTCCGCGCGTGCGCCGTCGATGCCTTCGCGAATGATCTCGTCCGTGTTGATGTCGCCGTTCTCATATTCTTTGAGCGAGCCGTGAGTGAAGTAGATGGGACTGCCGACAGCCTCCTCATCATTGATGGTAGCGGCGAGGAAGCCGTTACGTTTTGATTGCCGTGCCGCCATTCTGATGTACTCTGCAATGCCGTAGACACCGCAGAAGAAGGTAAGAGAGTCGATGTCGTCGTGGTCGTTGAGAGTTTGATAGTCGATGAAGACGGCGAAGTCTTGGAAGTCTTTAGAGTTGAGGCGTGCATTGGCGGCAGCGAACTGCTCGAGAACGATTTGAGTGCACTCGACGATGGTATCTTTGAAGATGGGCTTACCGATATAGATACCGGCGGCGTTGCGATTCTTCCAGCCGTGACAAACGTCGTAGGGGAGAGAGAAGTTGTCGACGCGCTGAATGAGATGCCATTCGTCGAGTGTGTTGAAGCGGATGTTGAAGACGTTGGCATTGGCGAGAGTGTCGATGATTTTGCGGGTGGTGACGGCGTCGGCGGCAGTCTTCCTGAAAGCGTCTCTGACGCGAACGTCGATGTGAGAGGAAGCCGCGTTGGTCTGACAGACGTTGATGATGTTGACGAGGTGCCCGTCAAAGGCGGAGGCAATTTTTGTAAGCATGATGATGACCCCTTTCTGTAGAAAAATGTTGATTTTTAGAGACTACTTGCTCGGCAGAACCGACATTCCCGAGGTACGCCGTGCGAGATGCTCGCGCACTCGGAGATTTTGCTCATGCGTTATCACGAGGCATTAAAGAAATCATTGGCGCAACAAGGTGTTGAAATTTAGTGATCTGAGCTTCAATGATTTTGCGTTCTTCGTTGGAGATGTTCGGATCACTAAGTTTTTGTTCGTTGTGGGCGATTGACATCAGCAAGCGTGCACGGAAGCGTTCTGCGTCTGTTGCGCCCAAGTGAGACAGTTGCGGCAACTCGCAAAGTGCTTGTACTGTCTTTTCGAGCATTGCAATACGTGTTTCGAGTTCATTCATTGATAACACCTCCTTTCGTAATGCCGACTGGGGGGATTTTTTTGCTTAAGATGCGGGCAGGAGTCGGTCGGTGATGGCGGCGATCTTGACGTAATCGGCGATTTTCGCCTTGACGTCGGAGAAGATGTCCTTGTAGTGCTTATGCCCTGCGATGCCGCCCTTGATGACGGCGGCGGTAATGACTTGGAAACGGTCGAGTTCGGAGTACTGCCACGTCTGAAGGTTGGAACGTTGCCCTGCATCGACGCCGATGTTTTTGTTGAAGAGCCGATTGAAGTTTTGAAAGTAGCGGTCGGCGTTGGTGGAGCCGCAGGATTTGGCGTAGTCGACGAAGAGCTTGACGGCGTCCATGGCTTGATGGTAAGTGCCGAGTTGCTGAATGCGATGCTGACGATGGAACAATGACTCTTTTTCAATCTTAAGTCGGAGCAATTCGGCTTCCATCTCGTTGAATTTCTGAATGAAAGCCCAGCGGAACTGTTTCGCCTTTTTCATCGACATACATGCTTTCAATGAACGGATTAACCAGCCGATTTTTCGGCTCGTTTGATACTGACGCGGAAGTCGGGGAGTTGGTTGTGAAGAAGTCGTCAGGGATGGTGCTGATTGCGTCACGGATAGCATCAAGCACGTGTCTGTGAGCTTTACCGTAGAAATTGGCAACCTTGCGAGAGTCGGTGACGGGGACAGAGATGCCGTCCGCCATATACACCAAGGCTTTGGTCGAGTCGGTCATATAAGATCACTCCCTTGAAAATTATCAATTTAATCGATTGAAAACGTCAAAAAAAATGTACTCCATCGGATGTCCGGAATCATCTTCAATGCGTTTCATGATGTGCGGCGGCGGAGCAGAAAAGCCATTTTCCCAGTATGACCACGTTTGTTGCGAGACTCCATAGCGTTTTGCCATTTCCGATTGAGTGCGATTGCCACGATAATCGATTAGTATCTGACGTTTCAAATATATCACCTCCTTAAATATTATCGAATAGAATTGTATTAATTTAATTTGTAATTGTCAATAGGCAATATCTATAATATTTTTACACTTTGAATTATTGCGTTTTACAAAGATGATTGGTATAATACAATAAGTAAGCAAAGGTGGTGTTTATGATGATAGGTACTGCTTTGAAAGAACTACGGCTCAGTCGTGATATCACACAAACGGAATTGGCAGACGTATTAGGTCGGACACAGCAGAGCATCGCCGGCTGGGAAAGCAATCGCATCAATCCCGACGTGTCGACACTTCAGCGGTTAGCGCAGTACTTCGGCGTGACGACGGACTATCTGCTTGGAATTGACATAACCGACAAATCACATCCAACTTTCAACGAAGACGAGCTGAAACTTGTAGAGATTTACCGACAATTGGAGGATGAAGATAAAAATGCGATTAAATTTATGATGAGCCGACTGAATAGATCAACACGTGAAATTACCAATAGTCAACATGAGTCGAAAGACTACCGGTCGATCGTCACGCAAAACAGTAATAACGTAAGCAATTTTCTACATATTGACAATGGCACTACATCACCGACGGTGTAATGTGATGTACTGATAGTCACTAGGGGTGTAAATAATGCTAACTGACAGCATCAAACGACTACGCGCCGCTCGTGGTTTATCACAATATGATATATCAAAGTCGCTCGGAGTATCGCAACCGACGGTTGCGGGATGGGAGCGCGGTAGAACTGAACCGTCCAACGATATACTTCGACGGTTAGCCCGATACTTCGGCGTGACGACGGACTATCTGCTGGGAAACGAAACGACAGGGGCGAATGGTTCGGATAAGAGATTTACGGAAGCGGAGGCGGATATATTGATGGGATATCGCGAGCTGGATGAAGAAGGACGCCGAACCTTGGTGAATGTGTTAAATGCCCTTCGAACTGTCAATCAAGGAGTCGGTGCGCATACCACGCGGCGAACGGTAGTCAATCAGCCTAATGGAGGTGTGAGCAATCTTTTAAACATTAACTCGAACAGAGGCGTAGTGAGGGCGGGTTAGCCGATTGGTGACGAAATCATGGATTACGCCGACGTATCGGACGGAACGCCGCTACGACGACAGCATTATTCAAGCGGCAACGCGAAACTTCGGTGTTCACAATTGAAAAGAGGTTAAACATATGCCGGAATTAAGTCGCTTTGCCGGTATGGTGATTTATATGCTGTTTTATGATTCCGCCGATGGTTTAAAGGAGATTGTCATGTACATCATTGATGATATTTGTTATGCCGGTACGTTGGTAGAGGGCATAAAAGTAATTAAAGTACAATCACTGCGTGGTAGAATAATGTTGATTACGTTTTCAACCGGTGAAACAAGATTGCTTGATACGACGTTGTTACGTGGCACAGCTTTCAAAGTTTTTGATGATGAAAAAATCTTCAGTAATCCTGCATTATTTCATGGAGTCATAACATGGGATAATGGAAAGGTTGATATTGCTCCGGAAATTGCATATGCTGAAAGCTATGCATATTCACTCCCACCATCAGCAGCAATCGGCTCCGGCGTGAGCGACATTATCGCAATAAAAAAAGCTCCCTACACTGGGAGCGAAGCCGCCGATCAGCAATGACGGTTGATCTCGGCAATGACGAGTTTCTGCAACCAAGGCGGCGGCGTGCGTTTACCGCGACACCAATCCTGCACAGTGCGGTACGGAGCGTCGAGCAAGTCCGACAAAGCCTTGATAGACAAACCTGCAGCGAGACGCGCACCTTCGATGCCCGACGTTTCGCGATCCCACCGTTCCTCGTCGAAGCAGACGAGCGAAACGAAAGAGCCCGGTTCATAATCGTCAAGGCAGATATCATTGACGGCGGACGCTGCAGGATAATCCGACTCCGGCAAGTCGTCGAGCATATTGCCGAGAGCGTCGTGAGCCATGAACATGCACTCGTCGAGATCATAGCCTTGCGTCACGCAACCTTTTACGTCCGGCACCGTCAGTACAAAACCATTCGGCGAATTATCCATCGGCTCGAAGATTGCCGGGTAATAATGTTTCATCACAATCGCCTCCGCTAAAAAATTGGAAGGGCTCGGTGTGGAGCCCGTTCCGTCTTAGATATTTAACCCGAGTTGGCGGCGAATATCGCGCCACATCACATCGCCGATATCGTGCCCTTTATGCATCGGCACGATCGATGTCTTGTTTGTCTTCGGATTGAAGATTTTCCGATGACCGCCCTTGCCGCTTTTTACAATGCAGCCTTCGCTTTGTAACAGTCTGATGGCTTGCTCCGGTTTAATCGGCATCGTCGTCAACTCCTTTCTATTGTAATTATACACAATGCGTTGATGGATATCAAGTATATTGATGCAATTCTTGCAAAAAATTAGCTCGCCGATCAAACATCAAATCCAAAATGCCGCCGGAATCTGAAGGCAACGATCGATACCAAGGAGTGATGCAGATGGTTGCTCATTCAGAGATACTCTCATTCTGGCGCGACAAAAACATTCAAAATGCGTGCGAGTTTGAGATTGCAATCAACGGCAAGATAGTCGCACTGGCGTATCACTCCGGCAAGCTCGAAAATGCTGCTGTGACATACAACGACACGCGCGAGATTTTTGAGCACGACAGAGTAAGTCAATACACGGGCGATTTGCGCACGCTGTTCGAGATACGAAACGCGAAAGATGCCTTCGACGCGTTACTCGCCGCTTTCGATCAACGGTTGCCGCTCGACAAAAGCCTGCTCCTTGAGTTTCACAAGCAATTGACGAAGAACACATACGACAAAGCGCGTTGGGAAGCCGGAGAACGCCCGGGCACGTTAAAAAAGAATGACTACGTTGTCGGACGCGAAGAAGTCGGTGCCCTGCCGCAAGATATAGAGGACGAGCTTGACGAGTTGCTCGAAGAATTGAGAGATGTCGATGATGCCGATGTACTGAAAGCCGCCGCGTACTTTCACGTCAAACTCGAAAACATCCATGCGTTTGCGGACGGCAATGGCAGAGTTGGACGGCTCGCCTTGAACTACTTCTTATTGATGAGAAATCACCCGCCCGTGATCATCCACGAAGAAGATCGAAAGAAGTACTTCGCCGGGCTCGAGGCGTGGGATGATCGGCAGGAGCTCGCTCTGATGGTCGATTTTTTGACAGACCAAACAATAAAGACGTGGCGCAAAGATTGCGAAAAAAAATAAAGCCCCGAATGTCGGAGCTTTTTAAATGCTGTCCGCTCAATTTCAAGCAACACAGATTGGGAAAACGGTGCCGCTTGCGACCGAGTAAATCGGCGTCGATGATCGCGATGTTCATCGATCAGAAAATGTGATTAATGGAGACGAGGCTGAAGTTGTCGTCAAACTCGTTGATCGTCACCAGAACGATATGTCGCTCGGGATTAGCCGTAACGAACGTTTGTTCGGCAATGAAAATGTGATTGACGCCCTTGACAATCTGAGTGCCGACGTAGGCAATGGGCTTGTAGGTTGCGCCGACCATGTTGCTCATGATCGACCATGCGCTGGCGGCGTGTTGCGGCATGGTCTTGATTTCTGTCTGTTCAATGATGTTGATGTTTCCAAAAGTTGTCATGATGATGATCCTCCTTATTAATTGAACACATTAGTGATATCAGTGATGCCGCGCGCAATAGCGCGAGCGAAATCGTCTTCGCGTTCGACGAGCAAGCGCGCATCGTAGTCGTTGTCAATGAAGGCGGTTTCGACGAGAACGGCGGGCATATCGGTATGCGTCAGTACGTAGTAATTAGCGGGCTTTGCGCCACGATTCCAATGAGAATAGCCGCTGTCGATGCTGTCGACAATTTGTTGATTGATGTACTCAGCAAGACGATGTCCCGCGTCCGAGTACCGCGCGTAATAAGTTTCAGTGCCGCGCGCGTTGCCGTTAGCCGCATTGCAGTGAATACTTACAAAAAGATCGGCATTCCATGCGTTGGCTTCGTCGCAGATGTCTTGCAAGCTGTCGTTCTGAAAAAACTTGACTTCGTAACCGACGGCGGCGAGATATTTGGCGACACGATTGCCGATCTTGGCGGCGATCACCGATTCCTGCAGTCCGAGGCGCGAGTTAATCGCGCCGGGATCGACATTAACATCAGGCGCATGCCCGGGATTGATGAAAATTCGCATGTCAATCATCTCCTTGCGGCGGTATATGATTATGCGGATGCAATAGAGGCTTTTGCGATTCGATCCAAGCAATGGCGGCGAGCATGGTGTCGATATTCTTGCGCGTCTGCTCGATCACTTCAACAGTCGTTGTGGTCGACGCATTCGCTTCGTTCCGTTTCGATGAAATTCGCTCCCGGCGACAATTGAATAAAATGCAGCCCATCATAGCTCGTAAAGCCGTCGATGCTGTTAAGCAGGCTTTCGTTGGGATTTTTGCTCTCGCGGAAGATTTGTTTGATCTTGTCGAGCGTATCAGCACTGATGGGCGTGCCGCTCCGAATTTCGACAACAGACTTGACGACGGCGTCCGGAGTGGGCGGATAACGGTACCAATTCGCCTTGCCAGTGATGGTGCCGTCGTCGAGCAGTTTCTGAACGTTTTTGCCGGGGCAGTCGGTTGCCATCAATTCGCCGTGCCCGACGATGTGTTTACGATCGATGGGAATGTTGTAATCGGCGCACAGATTGGCAATCAACATAGCCGTCATCTCGATCTGCTTGCTTGTCGGATGAGCCTGCTCGAAGTCACCGGAGAGATGAATGCCGATCGAATGAGAGTTCTCGCCGTAAGCGTGGGAGCCGATAGCCCACTCGGGACGCCCGCGCTCGATGTTGCCGTTTTTGCGTATAAATAATGTTGGCGCGTTGCATGTTAATTTGCCTCCCGTTTTGATTTGAATTCGATGAACTCGTCGCGAAAACGATCGAGTTTTTCTTCGAGTCGTTTGGCAGTCCCGACAATATTTTCAAGCTGAATAAGTTGCTTGTTGGTGGCGTCGGATAGTTTTTCCAAAGCGCGAGTATTGCCGTCGATGACTTCTGTGGATTTGGCGATGGCGCGGTTGAAATGAACAACCAGGTAAAAGCAGAGCCCGCCGAGAATAGTGACGGCACCGCCTTCAATCGCGTACTTCAAAATCATTTCATCCATAAAAAATCCTCCTCACATAGCGTGGGTCAAGCCCTGTCGAATTGAGTCAAGCGCGGGTTTAGTCAGCGGCTCCGATTGCGGTTGATTGTTGCCGTTAATCATCTGAGCGAGTGCAATTTGCTGATCGAAGTCCTCCGGCGATTGGACTTCGTTCGGCAACTGCATCATCTGTTGCTGAACGGCGGCTTCCTGCTGTTGCGCTTCCTCTGCTGTCATTTGCGCGGCGAGCCCCGGGTAGAGTTGATTGATCATGACGCGGACGGAGTATTCTTCTTTCGACGGAATATCCGACAAGTCGAGAATGATATCGAAAACGATATCGCCCGGCACGCCGAGTTTCGACACCGCGTCCATTAAATTCCACATTTGAGCCTGCCGCTGTGTGGTCGAGGCTTCAACGTCCGCGATCACGATGTCAAACTCGCCCTGCGACAAGTCGTTCATGGTCGAGACGATCGCGCGCCCCATGGCGTCTTGCTCGAGCACTTGCTGATTGACGCGAATGTATTGCTGACCGTTGATGGCTTCGACGCGGTAGACTTTATCCTCGGTGTAGAATTGCGGAATCGCCTGTTTCTGCTTCAATTCGATAGCGCGCCCGCTAGCCGCACTCGGAATATCGGTGCCCATCAAGGCTTCGTTGATGCCGCTGATAGCAGTCAAGTCCGCCGTTGCCTGAGCTTCTGCCTGAGCCAATCCTGCAGGATAAGAGCCGACCTGCCGCTCGAGTATTTTCTGCCCCGACAACGCCATCGGACGGACGCGTTGAAAATGCCCGGGCGTCGCCCCGTGCCTCTCGAATTCGGCGAACTCTTTCTCCGACATTGCATCTTCTTCGATCCAACCGCCGCCGTTGCCCGTCGTGTTGAGGATGTGTAACTGCTGTATGCGCCGCTTATTGATCTCGCGTTGCGGGTCTTTGAGATCGCGAACGAAACCGGCAGAAATTTCATCGCCGCCGATACCCGCGACGCGTACGTTCGTGACGTTGACTGTTTTCACCGCGCCGATCATGCCAAGAAGAAACATCTCCGGCGTCAATTGCTCTTCAGAAATTTCCTCGCCCGTCAGCAAAGTGTAGATCGCTTTCTGTTCCCGCCGTTTGTACCACAGCTCGACGAGCCGAACTTTTTGCAATTCGCGTTTATACCACAGCAATTCGTCACGGCTCGGCGCGTGTTCTTTTTCGATGTTGTCGTAGATGTTGTATTGCGCATCGATGGCGGCGGAATGCTCGGGATAAATCGACTTCAACTCTTCCTTGTCAACCCACTTCGCGCGGCAGATGTATTTTGCATCGGAGAAGTCGGCTTTATGCGCCTCGGGATCAACGTAAATGCCGAACGGGTCTTCGCGCCGGACATACGCTTCGCCGTCGGAGCCGTCATCATCGTATTCGTAACCGACGAAGAAGTAGCCGAGTCCGCCGATTGCACAATCGAGAAACACTGCAGACTCTTCACTGGCGTATTCGCATCGATCGAGAATGTATTTCGTGATGCCCTTGCGAACCGCGCAAACGTCGCCGTCGTCGGGCGTTCGCGCCAGAAAATCAATGTCGTATCGATTGGTCCGTTGCCAGCCCGACAGCAAATTCATGAGAGGTTTGATGCGATTAATCGTCAAAGCAGGACGCCCGCTTTCCTTCTCATCCCACGTAGGTTGGTTGCCGACGGCGAAGACAGCGGCTTGCGCGCCGAGGAAAAGCCCATGCCCGACTGTCGTGCCGCCGCTGCCTGTCGTATCGCGTGGGATTCTGTTGCTGACATGAATGACGACGCCGTCATACCAGCCCAACGCCCCCGTGAATATCGGATTGTCTTGCCCGCGAATGTTGGCGTATTGTTGCGCCGCCTGAAATGACTCGTCCGCCTTGAGATCGCGTGCCATCCATTGATCGATGACCATCACGAAAGTATCGCGCCCGTCGACTTTGACAGGTTTGATTTGCGTGTTTTCGTTGGCAAGTGCAAGTCGCTTCGCCCTGCCGATGATCTTCGTGTCAAACGTATCCGCCGCGCCAATCGAGCCGATTGAAGTCGCCGTGCCGCCGTACACAATTCGATCCGAAGTCGGCGAGTCCGTCAGCGCGCTGAAGATCATATTGTCGATTTTCGTTGCCAACCATTCACTCTTGCCTTCGAGCACATTGTCTCCTTCAATGCCGGTTCCCGTCAACGGCATCAGCAGAGGAATGTTGATGGCATCGCCGTCGCCTTTCAAAAGCTCCTCTCGCAACTGAATGATCGAAGTCGGATCAGTGCCCGTGAATTTGTCGAAGAACGACTTCTTCTTTCCATTATCCCACGTGTCACGCGCCCACGCCTGCATTATCAGTTCCGGCGCGAGGCTCGTGAGCTCCGTGTCTGCAAATCGTTGCAGATCAAATCGAAGTCTGAGCATGAATATTGCCTCCTTACAATTGTTTTACTCCGAGCATGACATCTTTATATTCCTGCGGTATTTCATTCCACGGAAGGGTTTTGAACATCTCGGTCAAAGAAGCGGCAGTGATGCCGCCGCCCGCACCGCTCACGCCGTTGACTTTAGAAGAGCGCGGAAAATGCCCCGCCGCCGGTTTCTGTTGCATCGTCCGAGGCTGTACCGTCGGAGCAGGATTGCGTCTCCCATAAACCGCCTTCGCCTTCTCGAAGTAATTTTCGATGAGCATCATGTCAGTCGGCGAGGCAACATTACGCTCGATGCGATTGTAAGCGTCCGCGATTACTTGCCGATCGAAAGGCGATTGTTGATTGAAGTAATCGCCGACAGCGAATGCCTGCACATTGGCAAAATCGGCAGTTTGTTTCTGTTTCTCGACGTAATCGTTGAATTTCGCGACCGCCTGATGCTGTTGAGCGAGAACAGCCTGTTGCTGTTGAAAGTTCTGAACTTGCGTCGCGGCGATGTGATTAAGCACGGCAGACTCAGCCATTTTGCGCGCGTATTGATATTGCGCGCGACGCGGATCGTCGTCTTCCATGTAATCCATGGAATCGACATCTTCCTGCGAAAGACCGCTGAGTTGCAATGCGCCTTCATTGATCGCCTGTTCGATCTGTTTGGCGGCGTCGGGCGATAAACTCTGCGGCTTGAATTGCGGCATTTGATATGTCGGCGTATCTTTCGGCTGTTCGGTTGGCGATTGCGGTGCGGACTGATCGACCTCCAAATCGCCGTACTTCGACCGATACGCCGCAACGAGTTTCTCGAGCTCGGAGTTCTTGTCGGTTTGCTGTTTGAGTTGAGAGTATGGTACCTTCACGTCTTCAAGCGACTTGGCGTCTTGATACTCAACATTGTTCTCGGATGCGGGCTCTGCCGAACCTTCCGACGGATTGGCATCCGCATGTTGCTTCATTACATCACGGGCGACTTCTTCCGATATACCGCGTAATTCTTCCGGTATCGGCGGAGCATCTTCTTGCGCGACGGTGTCGTCCGAGGCGTCCGATTCCGCAGCAAACAGCTGTAGATCAAATTGGTCTTCAAACATGGCGAATACCTCCTCACTTAACTATTGCATAGATGGATTGAGAGACCGGAAGTAATCGTATTGCGCTTGTTTCGATGCTTCGTAGGTATTTGCGTTTCTCACGTTGCCGATAAACTCATAAACAGATGGAATAAAAATCTTCTCGGAAGT
>CALGGX010000194.1 GCA_937916025.1 uncultured Selenomonadales bacterium | reverse complement strand
AAGTAAACTCTGATTTTCAAGAAAAAAAAAAGCGAAACTCTTTACAAGTTTGCTTTGCAATGATACAATACGCAGATAATTGAATCGAAAATCAGAGTTTGATTTGAAAACCGACATTGGAGTGATTGAATGGCATTCGAGAAAATTCTGAAGGCGAAGAAAGATAACGGCAAGTCATACATGATTTTAATCGGCGTTAAAGAACTTGTGTTGCCGTTCTGTTTCACAGCGAGTCGCAAGAATTTGCCTTTGGACGGAATCGTCTTAATAAATGAACCGTCTCCTGCTCCGGAAGATTATTCCGGTGTACCGATCATCGATCTCAATCGCAATCCGCTTCCCGTCAAACAGACAATGCTCATCTTTGCCATGCCGCAACAACCTCTGCAGGCATTGAGTCAATCATTTGCCGAAACGGGGTTCGGTGCAATGATTGCTCTCGATAACGACGATATCTCGGAAATGTTTTCAATATTGCAGTTTGAGAACTTTCTCGTCGAAAAACTCCGCGCGGAACTTCGACAAACTCCTTGCGAACGCGTTTTGCTTTTCAATCAAGGTTCGCGAGTATCGGCAATCAAAAATATTTTGTCAATGTCCGGCGTACCGCTCGATGACGTGATCGATTCCTTCGAGCAGAAAACGGACGATGCACTTTTGATATTGCCGATTGAAAACGCACAACACCGAGAAGTATTTCAATCGCCCGCATTACGGAATAGCGAAAGGATACTCCCGCTCGACAACGGCGATTTGCTTGCGGCGGAACATTATTGGAACGCGCACCGCATGTTCTTTGATTATTTCGATCTGAATAACGTGCCGGATTTTGTTGCAAAGTTCGAGGCTCGGCTCAAAAACATCAATAACTCGTATGACGGCGTCAATTTCAGCGTTTTGAATGTTGACAACGAAGATCGGGTTACAACGGCTTGTGCTCAATCACTTATCGATGTTGACAAAAAGATTCTGCACATTGTAATTCCAATCAATCGGCAAGGCAATCAATTGAATTACGAAGCCGCTTCTCGCAATGCTTTGCTGAAAAAAGTTACGACGCATCTTCGTGCCCTGACACCGGAGTCTCGGGAGTTTTGGCGATACTTCATCAAAAAGCATCCCGAGCGCGTTTCATATTCGGCAAGCGTTTACGATTATTATGCCTTCCGATATCGGCTCGAGCCTCTGAAGATTGACTCGTCGGCAATTGAATTTTCTGCAGAAGAACGGAAACAACTCTGCCGTGAAAAATCGGCGAAGTATTCGGCGACGGCAGACGACATGATCGTATCGGATTCCCCTGCGCAACGATGGTTGGCAATGTTGCTCGAAGTTCCGATCGTATTGGTCAACATGGCAACTTACACACTCGACGAGAAACTGATCGTGCGTTCGGATAAATCGCCGATGCTGATATTGCCGCGAAAAATTTTTCATGAACCGTCGCGTCGATTGTTGGGCTTGCCGGAAATTCTCGGCTTGGAAGAGCAGACGCCGAATTCGGATATTCGCATGCAATTTTTCAATCAGAACGGCATAAAAACCGTTGAAAACACTCCCGAAGAAATCCGTGCGGCGATCGATGAAATGCGCAAGATGTATCATAAAGTAAACGTAAATTCAAATCCCGATGATGAATATATGAGCAACACTTTTCAGAGGCTGATCGGCAAATCTCGAGATAAACGTCCTCGTGATTTGATAAAAAATGAAATTTCACTCAATTTCCTTCGAAATAATAAATATATATTGGGTGCAATCTATGCGCAAGCTCCTCGTTTTGCATTGAAAAATTTTTTGCCGACAAACGAACTCTCAGATTTAAAAATTAAGCGAAAGTCAAAGATCAAAATTCGAATTCCTTATATCAGATTTTGGAATACATTAAGAACGATATGCGAAGCTTGTCGGCAAGATCGAGATATCGATTTATTGTTGATTGCAAACGAAAACTACGAGAAAGATCAACTCATTCGACAAGGATATAATTGCATCATCGCATCGGAATATGATGTGAAGTCGGATCAACCGGACATTTTTGCTTTAAATTATCTCTACGGAGATGCACATCGCAAACTCGGAGACATTCGAAAATATACGCATCGAGTCATCGTCACGTCTCACGCTTTGGTTCTGTATGGGGGGCTTAACGGTTTCATAAAGCAAGTTGATGAATATTGGGAACCCTATAGCCCTGATTATTATCTTTTTGACTCTTTGCTCTATCAAAAACTTCGTACTGTCGATTATTTCAAGGACAAACCGCTTGTTGAAATGGGTAATTCGAAATATGACGGCATTTTCAAAGCTTGCAACAGTGTAAAAAGTGTTGACGGTTGGGAAAAACTTAACGGGAAAAAAGTCATTCTCTGGACAACCGATCACGGAATTTATGAAGGTAGCGGTGTCATAGATGACACGTCATTTGATATCTACGCAAAAGATATTTTTAAATATATACGCGAACATTCAGATATGGCAATGATTTTTCGTCCACATTCGACATTTTTGCTCGAGTTAACAAAGTATTATTCCATTTGGTCTGAAGATACTTTGAATGAATTTCGTGAATGGTGTCATAATTCTTTCAATGTGATTTTCGATGAAACCGATAATTATGATAATGCTTTTTCCGTCTCAGACGCCATTTTGGTTGATCCGCATTGCGGTATTGTCGCATCCGCACTTCCAACGATGAAACCGATTTGTCTGCCTTACAGATCGCGTAATGTCAAAGAACACGATATGGAAATAATGAATTCTTATTATAAAGCATACTCGTGCAAAGAAATTTTTGACTTTTTTAAAATGGTTGAACACGGTGATGATCCGATGCGTTCCGAACGCGAAAAGACCGCGCGAGAGTATGTCAAGCATTTCGACGGCAAAAACGGTTGGCGCATCAAAGAATTCATGAAGCAGGCGTTTCAATCAAAAATTATGACTTGAAAAGAGAGGCTTTATGGAAAAAGGCAAATTGTATTGGCTGACGGGCTTGGCGGGAGCCGGCAAGACAACAATCGGCACGTTGCTTTGCGATGAGATCAGGCGTCGGAAACCGAATGTTTTTTTGCTTGACGGCGACGTTGCCCGTTGGGCATTTAATGATCTTAACGGCTACACTCGCGAAGATCGAAAGGCGATCGCATTTCGGAACGGACGTGTCTGCAAAATGCTTACCGATCAAAATATTGATGTTGTCTGTTGCACAATTTGCATGTTTGACGGCATACGCGAGTGGAATCGGAAAAATATTTCCAACTACCGCGAGATTTTCATTGACGTGCCGATTGAAGTGTTAATTGCACGCGATAAGAAAAATCTCTATTCCGGTGCAAAAGACGGCAAAATTCAAAACGTTGCCGGATTCGATGTCAATGTAGAATTGCCGAAGTCGCCGGATTTGCGAATTGTCAACGACAGTTCGGAGACGCCGAAAGAGATTTTGAAAAAAATTCTCCGCGCATTTCCGGAGTTTGACGGTTGGGAGGTGAATGAAACATGACCCTTGGCGTTTTTGAGCGAAGCCTGAAAATGAAAAAGAACAGCGGAAAATTGTACGCAATCTTGATCGGTTTGAAAGAATTTGTTGCGCCGATTTGCTTTTTGGCGAAAAAGTTCGATTTTCCGATTGACGGCATAGTCGTTATCAACGAACAGCATCCCGTAAAGCAAGATTTTTCCGAAGTCCCGATCGTCGACATTAATCATCTGCCGTTTTCGGCAAAACAGACTTTCGTGATCTTTGCTCTCCCGGGGCAACCGATCCAAACATTATGGCAACAGATCGTTCCCTTGGGCTTTCAATCGGCAATATCAATCGACGGCAGCGACATTCAAGAAATATTTCAGACGCTCGCATTCAAGAATTTCCTTGTCGAAAAGCTCCGCGCGGAAATGAAAAAAACATCGATTGATCGAACATTGCTTTTCAATCAAGGCTCGCGAATTTCGGCAATCAAAAACATTTTGTCGATGTCGGGAATGCCGCTTGACGGTGTGATCAATTCTTTCGAGCAGAAAACGGACGATGCACTTTTGATATTGCCGATTGAAAACGCGCAACATCGCGAGGCACTTCAATCGCCCGCATTACGGAACGACGAAAGGATACTTCCGCTCGACGGCGGCGATTTGCTTGCGGCAGAACATTATTGGAATGCACATCGTGTGTTTTTCGATTACTTTGATCTGAACAATGCGCCGGACTTCATGACGAAATTCGAGGAACAAGTTCGGCACGTTTTTTATTCGTATGACGAAGTGAATGTCAGTATTCTGAATGTCGAAAACGAAACACAAATTGCAGCAGCTTGCGCCCAATCGCTTATTGTCGTCGACAAAAAAATTCTGCACGTCGTCTTGCCGTTCAATCAACAAGGCAATCAATTGAATTACGATGCGGCGAAAAACAACTCTTTGCTTAAGAAAGTCAACCGGCATCTTTGCGTGTTGACGCCGGAGTCGCGGGAGTTTTGGAGATATTTCATCAAAAAGCATCCCGAGCGCGTTTCATACTCGACGAGCGTTTACGATTATTATGCCTTCCGATATCGGAAGGCATAATAATCGT
>CALGGX010000193.1 GCA_937916025.1 uncultured Selenomonadales bacterium | reverse complement strand
GAAATGCAAAGCAGACGTTTCAAAGACAGCATCAATTTGATTTTGCAATCCGGCGAGGAAATTGTCATCGACGAAGAGCAGAAGAAAGTGATCATTCGCTTTGCAAACGACGAGAGTACCATCGATGATTTTGACATCATCAGCGATAACGTGTAAGAAATGCAAAGCAGACGTTTCAAAGACAGCATCAATTTGATTTTGCAATCCGGCGAGGAAATTGTCATCGACGAAGAGCAGAAGAAAGTGATCATTCGCTTTGCAAACGACGAGAGTACCATCGATGATTTTGACATCATCAGCAATAACGTGTGAGCGAACGGGAGGCATTTTGACAATGAATTATGCGATCAAAATTACGTCGAGTGAAGGCGATCCGATTGAGATCGGAGACGCCTCGGCAAGTCAGAGTTTCATCACCGGACTCGACATTTTCCTCGACACGATTGACGACCATGTACGGCAGAAGGCGGGCGGCATGCTCGCAAAAGTCGCCGTCTTCGGCAAGATCGACGATCTCATTCAGCCGCAACTCATGGAGCTTTTCAATTGGGCGAAGGAACTCAACGGCAGCAAGTGGTATCGTCAACTCGAGATCACGATCTTTGAGGGCGGCGAGATCAAACGCAATTACATTTTCCCGGACATGTTCGTCGTCGATTACAAAGAGAATTATCGCGTGACGGGCAGCAATTCCGATGACACTTTTGCATTGTATCTCACGCAAAAAGAGAACAATTTCAAGACGATCGAGACCTTCTGAAGAATGCAACTTAAAAACTTCCCCAAAATCGAGTACCTGTCGGCGATTGAACTCGTCAAGCGCGAGGGAACTCACAGCCGATTGAATTTCACGGCGGCGATTGCCGAGCCCGGCGGTGACGATCAATTCCTCGACCGCGTCGGCAAAAACATTGCGCTGATGCTCGACGAGCGGACGACGATTTTTCACGGGCGCGTCGAGTCGGTTGAAGTCGAGCGCGGCTTCAGTGCTTTGCGCGTGCATGTAAAATGCGTTTCGCTGTCGATTGCAACCGACGAAAAGCCGAAAACGCGCATCTTTTGCAATCCCGACAAAACAATCGCCGACGTACTCGATAAATCGAAACTCAAATTGGAATCGTGCGGCTTGCGCCTCGCGAATGAAGTTTCTGCGCAAAAATGCGAGCGGTTTTTGTTGCAAAATCAAGAGACGAATTTCGAGTTCATTGCGCGACTCGCCAAAAATTTCAACAGCCGACTCTGGGTACTCGACACAATGTCCGAGCCGGAAATTTTTTTGTCGAAATGCGTGGAGACTTCGGCGCGTCAAATTAAAATCAACCGGCAATTGACGGTGCGGCGGGCTCGGTCGGAAGGGCGAGCAAAAATGTTTTTGAGCTCGCCCTCATATTTCGAGCTCGGAAGCGTCGTCACGGTCGAGACGGAATCGAAAGACGCGACGCAATACGTCATTGTCGAGCTCCGCGCGGAACTGTCGAAAGAGAGTTGCGTGTTTACTTACGAATTGGACGAGCCGGAACCGAAGCCGCCGATTGAAAATCCCGCGCCGAATCTCGAAAAAACCGTCCGACTGCATGCCATCGTTAAAAATGTCGACGATCCGAAACATCTCGGGCGAATTCAAGTGCAATTCGACGACGCCTTTATCGAGGACATGGATCGAAACGCGCCGCTTTGGATTGCGTATCGCAGTCCGTACAGCGGCAAATCCGGCGGCATGGTTTTTTTGCCCGACAAGGGCGATCCGATCGAGGTGTTTTTTTGCAACGGCATGCTTTATGCCGCGTCGACATTCCGAGAGACTCCGCTCGATGAAGAATGTCGCAATGTTGTCGAGAAGTATATCGGAAACAATTTCAAACGGCGAATTTTTTGGAAGAAAGACTCGCTCGAAATGCACTCCGATGAAAGCAAGATCGTAATGGATAAGAACGGCATCAAACTGATCGTCGGCGAGAATTCGCTCGAGATCACGAAAGACAAGATCGAGATCAAATCCTGCGGCGAGATATCGCTCAACGGCAAAAACAAAATCAAAATCGAAGGCGGCGAATTGACTGTCGGCAGCAAAGGCAAGTTCGAGCTGTCGGCGAGCGGTAAAGTCAAAATCTCCGGCAGCAAGATCGAGATGAGTTAACGGGAGGCGGGGCAATGATGGAAAAAATCTTCTCCCGATTGGCGCGGCATCAAATCGGCGAATTGACTGTCGGCAGCAAAGGCAAGCTCGAGCTGTCGGCGAGCGGTAAAATCAAAATCTCCGGCAGCAAGATCGAAATGAGTTAACGGGAGGCGGAGCAATGGAGCAAAATCTCGAGCGGCAATTGAAAGATATAATTGCGCGTTCGTATCGAAATGACGACGGGGAGCGTCAGATGATGGAAAAAATCTTCTCCCGATTGGCGCGGCATCAAACAGAATTTTTGTCGGAGCTGTCGAAACGAATCGACTTGGAAACTCGCGCCGTCGATTGGGAGCGGGATTTTGATGTGATCGTCAAGCTCGTTCCGCGCGGAAATTCTGAAGCAATGCGCGGCTTGACGACAATCGATACGGGCACGGCATTTTTCCTCGACGCGGCGTATGACGATATCACAAATCTCTGCGCCGAAACTTACACCGGCATTATCACCGATCGCGACGGCGAGCGGAAGGAATTTTCTTATCGTCTGCAAAGACATTCGCGCTTCGTCCGACATGAAAAAATTCTCTTTGACATCGCCGCGCTTTACAACATCAAACGTCCGGTGATCTATTCGCCGTATGCTCGAAAAGCCGTCGACATCATCGCGCCGGAGCTCGGCAAAGATGAATTGAAACGCGCTGCCGCCGTCGAGTTCAGAAACGACAAACTCATCGTCGATCACGAGCTTGCTTGGAATTTGTCGATTGCGAGCGCGACTTACAATCGCGATCCGATGACGGGTGCCGACGACAAACTCATTCGATACGAGTATGATTTTCGTTTCGACAGCGAGGCGAAGGCGTTTGTTCTGCCGAATCAGCCGTGTGACGACGTGTATCGTCTCGTCGATGAAGACTCGAAAACCGTCGTGCTTGGCTTCAATGCATTGCTGAAAGATCGGGAGTACAAAACCGTCATGTTTAATGAAGTCGAGGATTTGCGCGACGCGTTCTGCAATGATTTTCCTCGCCGAAATCGGAAATTGCGATTGCGGACGAAAGGCGATGTCGAAAATGTTCTCGCGTGTTTCAACGAAACTCGGGCGGGGCGGCTGTTTCCCGCCGCGTATCGCGAAGCCGAAGGCGGCAATGTCATTAAACTCTATCGTCGGGAAGACGAGTATTTCACGCCGGATGAGGAGCGTTTTCTCGGCGCAATCAAACGCAAACCGCTCTGCCGCATCGAGTTTGCGGGCGGGCAATCGAAATTCAAAGCCGATTACGCGAGTTTCGTCATCAATTACATGTCAAAAAATTATCCGGAGTTCAATTGGGCAGGTGTCGACGCATGAATTATCTTTGGCAGAATTACGCCGAAGACAACGAGTTTTATCTCGATACGAAACCGCTCTCGCCGTATTTGGAGATCGGCTCCGTCGACGGCAAAAGGATCGGCATCAATCCGCTGTTGCGTTTTCATGACATTTTTTCGCCGCTGTTCGAGAGTGATTGCGATGCGGACGAAAATCCGCGCGGCGCATTCGAGAATTGCCTTCTGCATTATCTCGCAAAACTCGATCGAAAGAGCGGATTGCATGCGGTTTCATTTGCCGAGCACGCGCTTGACGCCGAGCTCCGCGCGGAACATTACGGAAAGCGCGCGGCGGAGTTGTATTCGACATTATCGGACGCCGAGCAACGGCTGTTGTTGATTTTCCTGCAACGTCACGAGGCGGCGGAAGGACTTCGCTCGATATTTTTTGATGCCGTCGAACAATTTTTTCCGTCGACGGAGAGTTTTTATCATGAATTTGAGGAGAAATTTCTGCTGTGCATTCCCGCGCCGGAGACCGAGCACAATTGCCGACTGATGGAATTGCTGATGCGGCTTCTGCTCGACATGGATGCAACGGCAGAAATTTTTTGGAACAGCCGCTTCGGTTTGATCGGAGTTCGAGAGACGATGCGGCTCGATGAATTTGTCATTTACTGAAGGAGGGATTTTGGAATGGGCAAAGAGATTGGAATTGATCTCGGCACGACCAACACCGTCATTTCGTATGTCAACAAAGACGGCAAATTGCGGCAGTTGCGCTACAATCAAGAGACAATCATTCCGTCGGTGATTTACTTCGTAAGCAAGAGCGAGTATTTCATCGGCAGCAAGGCGCGAAAGTTTTTGCAACAAAATCCGTCGGCGGGCGTTCGCAATTTCAAAACGCGCATGGGCGATACCGAGAAATATGATATCACAGCCGAAAACGGCGATAAATTTTCGCTCCGCTCGCGCGATATCGCCAAACTGTTTCTCAACAAGCTCGTCGGCGGCCTGGAAGCAAAACTCTTAAAAGAATTCGGCAGTGTCGACGGCGTCATCGAAAAAGCGATCATTACCGTTCCGGCGAAATTCAGCTCGACACAGAAAGGCGAGACTCGCCGCGCGGCTCGCGAAGCCGGACTTGACACGATTAAACTTGCGGCGGAACCCACGGCGGCGGCAATCGCTTATGAAGACTCGCAAGGCAGCGGCGAGCCGAATTCAGTCATTCTTGTCTATGACTTCGGCGGCGGCACTTTCGATGTGTCGATTATTCAGCGAAAGGGCAACAGTTTCGATGAGATTGCAACCGGCGGCGATAAAAATCTCGGCGGCAATGCGCTTACCGAAAGGCTTATCGAAGCGATCCTCGAGCGCATTGAAGACGAACACGGCTTGGCAATGCCGACGGACGAGGAAGAGTTTGATGAAGACGAGCAAAACATTTCGCTGACGGATTATCGGCTGAACATGAGCGAAATCGACACGATGGCGAACAACATCAAAGAGCGGCTGTCGGAAGAAGAAGATGTTACCGAGTTCTGCAATTTGATATTGCCGGACGGGCAATTGACGCTGTTTGAAGTGCAATTCACCCGCGCGGAATTGGAAGAGTTCATTCGCGAGTTCATTGACGAAACGGTTGAGATCACGAAGCGGACGATTGCCGAGGCAAAGTCGAAAGGCATCGACAATATCGATCAGATCGTGCTGGCGGGCGGCAGTTCCAACATTCCGCTCGTCAAAGAGAGTCTCGAGGAATGTCTGCAGGATCATGAAGTCGTCTTTTGCGATGATGTCGACACTCTGATCTCGCGCGGCGCGGCGGTGCTCGCAAAAAAAGACAACATCACTTCGAAGGCGATCACGAATGTTCAGATGGGCATTGCGGCGCGCAAGGATTTGAGTTTCGCCCGATTTGAGATGATCATCAATGCGGACGAGCCGTTGCCCTGCACTCGCAAAAGAACATTCAGCCTTGAACACGACAATCAGGCGACCGTCAAGATCGATTATTACGAGCGCGACATCAAAAATTATCCGAACGCGCGAAGCATTCTCGACACGGGCATCGAGCAGATTGATACGCTGATCATCGACAATTTGCCGCAGGGGCTCCGCGCGGACGATACCGATGTCGAAGTCGAATTTACCGCGCAGACCGACGGCAGTCTCGACATTTATGTTGCGCTCAAAGACGGCAGAGGCAAAACGATCAAAGAGAGCAACAAGATCAAATTCAACAAACAAAGCGATTTGGAGTGAATGCCGTGAAAACATTGCAGGAAACGCGCGAATTTCTGAAGCGATTGCGCAACGATTACGGTGAAGTGCTCGGCATTGTAGGCAAAATGAGAGGCGAAATTGAGACGCCGCATCCGATGAAGCTCGAATTTATTCCGCCGACGCAACCGATTCGGCAATCGCCGCGACCGAGTCCTTCACCGAGTCCTTCGCGGGCGACGTTTCAACCGCCTCCGACGATCAAAGAAGGCAAACCCATCAACATTGCCGCGCCGATTGATTGGATGCGTTGCCGCGCGGAAATCGAAAACGTGAGTGAGTTGGAAAATTTCTTCCGAGGCAGATTCGACAGACAAAGCCGTGGTTTTTCGGAGATCATAGAGAATTACAAAAAGGATATTCGCAACAATTTTACGCGCCCGGAAACGATCGACGGCGATACTTCATTGGACTTTGCCGAGCGGCTCGCGTCGGTGATACAAAAACGCTTCCATACCATTCTTAAGAGTTGTCGCACGGGCAGAAAAACTGTCGACGCAAACATCAGAACGTATTACCGATCGATCGAGCAGTGCGTGATGCAGTATTTCAAGCGAATCGGTTTGAAGGAGTTCGCGCTGAGTATCGGTGACGATTTTGCGAAGGCGGATCATCACATGAAACCGATGGGAACCTCTCCCGCGCCGAGTGCACAACTCGACAACAAGATTGCGGATATTAGCGTCTTGCCGTATTACATCGAGTATCACGGCAATGACGGCGAAATTGAAAAATATTGGATTGACGGGCAATGCATCGGGTACAAACAAAAATGAGGGAGTTGATGTTTAATGAATGAAACCGCACAAACTGCTGTCGAAGGTTCAGTGAATGAATCGGTTCAGACTGCCGCCGACGGTTCAATGAATGAAGTTGCGCAAACCGCCGCCGACGGCTCAATGAATGAAGCCGTTCGGACTGTCGCCGAAAATTCATTCGGCAGTTCGCCGGAGTTTTGGATACTGCTGGCGTTGATCGTCGCGGTCGGCATTTTCGTCTTCATTGTCAAAACCGGTGCCGAGCAGCGAATTTCGGAGCTGAAGAAGAGCTCGAGTAAAAAAGGCGAGCTCGACGGGCAGATCAAAGCAATCGAGAAAAAACTCGCCGCGCTCGAAAACGATACGGCGCAAATCGGTTCCGCACTCCGAAATTACCCTTCACGCACCGATTCGGATACGATCAACCGGCAATTGAAAAACGAAATTCTTTCAATGCAACAGGGAATGTCGGAAACAGCCGCGCGGATCAAAAACATCATCGATGCGTTGAACAATACGCGCGATGAACTGATACGGTTGTCGAACCGCATCGACGCAATCGAACAACGCCCCGTCGACGGCGCAATTTCCGATGTATCGTCCGACATTCAGACATTGGCAAATCGGTTGAACCAACATCAAAACACGATCAATCAGATGATCAACGGCTTCAATTTCCTGCAGTCGAAACAAAACGAATTGCGCTCGCATGTCAACGAACTGCAAGAAAAAATCCAATCACCAATCCAACCGACTCCTCCGAAACCGCCGCAACCGTCGATGCCGCCAACGCCGCCGACGCAAACGACAACTCTGCCGCAGAAACCGGCAACTCCGCCGCGACCGACAACGTCGCCAAAACCGACGCCGCAAACTTCGACAACTCCGCGCGGCTTGCTCGACATTCGTGATTTCAACATTAAAAAATCGGATGCGATCTTTTTGCCGAATGATCGGGATCAGGTTGCGGCTCAACTCAAAATCGCCGACAATCTCTCCGATATCACCGACTTCCTCGCCCGCGAGAATTACGATCCGAAAAAGCGCGCGATGCTCGTCGACATCATCAATATCTACAAACACGAGCTGAATAAAGTCATCGACAAATTCAATCGCGGCAAATTCGATGAAGACATTCTTTCGCAAGAATGCACCGAGGCGTTTTTCAAAGTGCTGTCGAAGTCGTTCCTCAAACAGCTGATGAATGCCGTTTATCGCGGGCGCAAAGACAATCCGGAATTCTACGCCGGATTGTTGGCGCGACTCAACGCATATCTCGCCGCTTGCCGCGTCTACACCATTCCGATCGAACCCAAGAAATTCATGAAGCCCTCCGATATCGAGCACATGGCAATCATCTCCAAAAACACGACGAACAAATCCGAAGACAATCTCATTGACGAAGTGGAGCGGCTTCCGTACAACATTGACTATCTTAATGAAGACGGCGAGATTGAACATATTACTTGCGACGGCAATATGGTCGTGTGCAAATATATCGGAGATGCGAAATGAAAACATACGTTGGCATAGACTTCGGCGCGTGCAATATCAAAGCCGCGCAAATTTCCGGGCGCAACAAAAAAATGACGCACATCAAACTCAACAAACAATCCGGCGGCGGCGCGGAAGCTCCGAACATCATTCTCTATGACAAAGTCGGAGACAAGGTTGAGATCAAAGTCGGCAAGCCCGCGAAAAACAGCCCCAGATCGGAAGAGCGTCGTGTAGGGAAAGA
>CALGGX010000192.1 GCA_937916025.1 uncultured Selenomonadales bacterium | reverse complement strand
GCCCGATAAGCGCGGCAGCGGCACAAGCGATCGCGTCATAAACGAATGACGAGTAATTCAGGCAGATCTGACAGGCGGCGTAACCTTTCGCGAAATCGCAGAAAAAGACGAGCAGTCCGGCATTGCGCCCGAGCACGCGCCAAGCGTTGGTCGCGCCGATATTGCCCGAGCCGACCGTGCGCAGATCGGTTTTCCAGATCAATTTGCCGAGGATCAACCCGAACGGGATCGATCCGAGCAAATACGCGACGGCAATCAATTGCAAATTCGGAATAACTCCGGCTGTCATGATCAATCACCTCCTGTAATCGCTCGGCGTCGGCGCGCGCGGCTCTTCATACTCTGATTCCAATTCTCTGTCGAAAAGTCGCTCGCTCCGAACGTCGTCATATCGATCCGATCGCTCATCGTAACTTCGATCGATGCGATCCGATCGATCGTTTCGATCATCGTACGTCCGCTCAGTCGACCGATCATCGTAAGTGCGATCAACTCGATCACTCCGATCATCGTATGTTCGATCACTTCGATCGTCTCGCTCCGTCAGATCAGTTCGATCAACTCGATCGACTCGATCGGATCGATCAACTCGATCAACTCGATCAGTTCGATCAGTTCGTCGGCGGTACCGTAGGAATAGATATGTTTGGCGGACGACGCCTTTGTTCTCACTTCCTCCTGCTCCGCCGTGCTGACGGCGGTATTGTTGATGGTGTTGGCGCTTGCCTTATTTAAGATGGAGCTAACGGAGAAGCCTGTGGCTATTGCCATCATCGCGATCTATGTGCTGGCGACGCTTTTTGCGGGGTTTATCACGGGCAAAAAATGCAAGAGCAGGAGATTTCTGTGCGGGCTTCTGACGGGAGTGGCGTATTTTATGGTGTTGGCAGTTGCATCTATGGTGCTGAAGCAGGATGCGGCTTTGGGCAGCTCGTTTTTCACCACGCTGGCGCTCTGCGCGGGGGGCGGAATGCTCGGTGGAATGCTTAGTTGACAGATAAAATAAACTGTGATATACTACAAAAAAATCTGTTGCTTATAGATTTATAATTACCAGGTTTTTAGAATAAGGAGGCTTATTTTATGAAGCACATTAAGACATTGACTACAAGAGATCTGAAGGAATCCATGAAGAAGGGCGGCTGTGGTGAGTGCCAGACTTCCTGCCAGTCTGCATGCAAGACTTCCTGTACCGTAGGCAATCAGAGCTGTGAGGAGATGAAATAATCCGGCATTAATTCAATCAGGACAACAATTCAATCGAGACTTGCGATAAGCAGCGATCATAGTCGCTGCTTTCGTTGTGTCAAAACAGCTTTGGGAAGGAAGAACATGATACATCAGTATAAAAGCAACGGTTATAATATCGTCATGGATGTAAACAGCGGCTCTGTGCATGTGGTGGACGATATTGTCTACGATATGATCCCGCTAGTGGAGCCGTTGGTAAATGAAGGGATCAAGGATGCGGACACGATACGGGCGGCGGTCTTAAATCTCGCCAACATCCCTTATCCGGAGGCGGAGATCAGCGAGGCGGTGGACGAGGTGCTGGAGCTGGAGAAGCAGGGGCAGTTGTTTGCGCCGGACATCTATGAAAATTATGTGTTTGATTTTAAGAAGAGGCA
>CALGGX010000191.1 GCA_937916025.1 uncultured Selenomonadales bacterium | reverse complement strand
GTTCTACGCCCTGCCCCAGGCGCCCCAGCAGTTTAAGCAGCTGCTCATTGCCAATGCCACGACCAGTGAAAACGTGACCGCTGCGCTCTCAACCGCTCAGGAAGCATCTTCTCTCGCGAATGCGGCGCAGGCTGAGGCGGACGCTGCCATGCGTGCGGCAGTTCGTGTCATGGAGGCATACCAGGCGTTATACGAAGCTGTACAGCCGAAGTACAAGAACGCAACGGTCCAGCTCGCAAGCGGCCAGACGTCCTGGACGATCAGTAATGGAAGTATCTCGAAGGCGACGGCGATTTTCGCTCGGACGAAGTGAAACGACTGCGCGACGAAGCCAACTGCATCATCACAAATCCGCCGCACTCGCTGTTTCGAGAGTTTCTCGCATGGATTGTCGCCGCCGACAAGAAATTTCTGATTATCGGCAACATCAACTGCATCACGTATAAGGAAGTATTTCCGCTGATCAAGGATAACCGCACCTGGCTCGGGACGGGAATGGGACGATGGATTTCCGGCTTCATCGTTCCGAACGAATATGAACTGTACGGGACGGAAGCACGCATCGACGAGCGCGGACAGCGGATCATTTCGACGAATAATTGTCTGTGGCTGACGAACCTCGAGCATGGACGGCGGCATGAGAAGCACGAGTACATGACGATGGCGGAGTACATTCGACACAGCAAGCATAAGGAGATACGCGGCGCAGGCTATCATTGCTATGACAATTACGATGCGATAGACGTGCCGTACAGCGACTCGATTCCGCGCGATTATGACGGAGTGATGGGCGTTCCGATCACCTTTCTCGATAAATACAATCCGGAGCAGTTTGAAATTCTCGGCGACAGTCGATATCATGACGGGCAGAATTTTCCTGACGATATCAATGTCGTCAACGGCAAAAAATTGTATCGGCGCATATTAATTCGGAGGCGATGCCGATGTTAAAAGATGCAAAGCGTCAGGCGGAAATTCAGGAGATTATTAATAATTTCTGTCTGCTTGACGATGATTACATGACGAGATTTTTTGAAGACAGTCCCGAGTGCACGGAGTTGGTGTTGAAGATTATTCTCGGAATCGATTTGCAGGTGAAGTCAGTGCGGACGCAAGACACGATTACGAATTTGCGCGGTCACAGCGTTCGGTTGGACATTCATGCCGAGGACATTAACGGCACTCGGTACGACATCGAGATCCGGCGCAGCGATAAGGGTGCGGATGTTCGTCGGGCTCGCTACAACAGCAGTATGTTGGACGTGAACGCGCTGAAGAGCGGCGAGGATTACAATCATCTGCCGGAAGTCTACGTCATCTTCATTACGGAGCGTGATGTGTTCAAGCGCGGTAAACAACTCTATATCTTTGAGCGAATGTTTGTTGAAGAAAGAATGCCGTTTAATGACGGTTCACATATCATTTATGTCAACAGCTCGATGCAAGACGATACCGCGCTCGGGCGATTGATGCACGACTTCGTTTGTCGCGATCCCGATGCGATGAATTACGACGTGCTTGCAGAGCACTCGCGTGTACTCAAGGGGCATCCTGACAAGAGGAGGCAATTGGAAATGAGTAAAACTGTGGAAAATCTGTACAAACAGTGGCGTCACGAAGACGATTGTGAGAAAGCAGCAAAGTTCATCGAGCTCGGCACGATTTCGCTCGATAAGATTGCTTCAATACTGGAATTGGATCTCGAGGAAGTCGAGGAAATTGCGAAAAATCCGGCGGCATACATCAAGGCATGAAGACGTCGTTGCGTACGGACATGACAATCGCGCAAGTGTGCGAGGGGTTCGAGTACGACGATTCCGAAGGCAAAGGTTTGTACGGTTTGGGCGGGCGACTGCTCATACAGCCGGAATATCAACGCAACTACATTTACGAATCCGCGCGGATGGAAGCAGCCGTCGTCGAGTCCGTGCTGAAAAAATATCCGATCGGGCTGTTGTATTTCAATCGCGCGGACGAAGATCGGTTTGAGGTGCTCGACGGTCAACAGCGCATTACGAGCCTCGGGCGATTTCTCAAGCACAAATTCTCCGTGCACGACGCGCAGGGCATGCCGCAGTATTTCGACTCGCTGTCGGATGAGCAACGACGATTGATCCTCGACACGCGCCTGACGATCTGCATTTGCGAGGGCGAGGAGTCGGAGATCAAGGATTGGTTCCGCACGATCAACATTGCCGGCATTGCGCTCAACGCGCAGGAGATTGCGAACTCGGTATATTCCGGCTCGTTCGTGACGGCGGCAAAGGCGATTTTCAGCAACAGCTCGAACACCAACCTGCAGAAGTGGAGCACGTACGTGCGCGGCGCGGCGAATCGGCAGGATTTTTTGCGAACGGCATTGGAATGGCCGGTCGGCTCGACCGATCGCGACAAGCTCGATCAACACATGAGTTTGCATCGTCGAGACGACAACGCTGACGAATTACGCGCGCATTTCGATGCGGTGATCGATTGGATTGAGCTGACGTTTATTGCGGCGTGCAAGGAAATGTGCGGGCTCGACCGGGGACGGCTTTACTCGACATATCATGCTCGGCAATACGATCCGGCAGAACTCGCGCGCAAGATCGATCGGCTGTATGCTGACGAGGCAGTGACGAATCCGCGCGGAATATTCGAGTACGTGCTTGGCGATTGCTCGGAGCCGAAATTGCTCAACATTCGCGTGTTTGATGAAAAGACGAAGCGTGTGGCGTATGCTCGGCAGACGGATGCGGCAAAGCGCGACGGCGTCTCTAACTGTCCGATGTGTGCGGCGGCGCATCTGAAAAATTCCGCGCGGATTTGGAAGCTCGGCGAGATGGATGCGGATCATGTGACGGCATGGAGTCGTGGCGGCGAGACTTCGCTCGAGAACTGCCAACTGCCGTGCAAGCCGCACAATCGCTCGAAAGGCAACGCATAAAAGCAATGCGTAATTCGTAATTCGTAATTAATAATTGAGAGAACGGTTTTCTGATTACGCATTAAGCATTACGCATTCCCAATTGAAGTTTGACGCCCAGCCATGCCGCCGCGCATGCCTTCATCAAATCGCCCGGAATGAACGGCACCACCGCCATCATCAATGCTTGCGTCAATTCGACTTCGCCGACAAACATCATCGAGAGCAGACCGCCGACGTAAGTGATCGGTACGGCAATCAACACGTCCGCGAGCACGTATCGTTTGAAATTCGGCACGGAACCTTTCGCCAAACTCAACAGCGGAAATGCGACCGCCCACGCGAAATAAAATCCGCCGACCGGACTCAACAATCGCGCGAGCCCTTGCCCTCCGGCGAAGACCGGCACGCCGATTGCGCCGAGCAGAATGTAAGTTGCCACGACGATGAATGTTTCCTTCGGCGGCAGAATGAATGCCGTCAAACTCAATGTCAAAGTCAAAGCCGTCACCAGTCCGGGCGTGAACGGCAACGGAAACGAAATGTATGCGGCGACGCAATTTAATGCAATGCATAATGCAATCTTCGTCAATAATCGAGTATCCACCCTTCAACCTTCCTTTCGCTCGCGTCGACGAAAAATCTCTCGCCGTCGACCGTCAAAAACAATTTCTCTCCGACTGCAGTGAAATTTCTGAAGCGCAGTCGAATTTTTTTGCAATCAAATCGATTGAACAATGCTTCGGCGATCAAAAATCCGGGGACGATCGGACGCGCGCCGCGATGAATTTCATTGTCGTCGTCGACTTCGGCGATGAACTCCGAAACTTCCGCCGCCGAAAATTCTCGCCAATATTCTCCGCGCGGCGTGCCGGAAATGTTGCCGTGCGAAGCCGGAGCCGTCGTCAATCGGATCAATTTCACCGTCAAAGCGAGCCGATCTTCAGACAATCGAATGACGACAACGCCGAGTTTTTCCTTCTCGACTGCAATTGCCGATTGAAACTCGCCGCGCTCGATGAGCATTTCGCCGAGCACGAAGCCGACGTATTTTTTTATTGCCGACAATCGTTTTGCGAGACGTTTAATCACATTTATCACCTCGCGGCGCATTATAAACCTCGCGATCAAAATCGTCAACGCAATTTCATTTTGATCGGTTACAATTGACAATCGAGGTGAACGCTGATGAATTTTTACGATCTGCTGGTCGATCGTGCTCGCGAGTTCGGCGAAAAAATATTTCTTCGCGTCGACGAGCGGCGATTGACTTACGACGAATTTCTTGCCGAAGTCCGCGCGGCTCGTCTTGCAATCGACGGCGATAATGTCTTGATTGCGGCAGAAGGTTGGCTCGAGCAATTGACAAACTTTTTCGCGGCGCAGGCATTTAAAAAGCGTCCGATCCTGCTTCATCATGGGATGACGCGAGCGGACGTTTCGATTGAAGGCGGCGGTTCGGAAGATGTGCTCGGAGTTTTGACTTCCGGTTCGAGCGGCAAGCCGAAGATTTTGTTCAGGACTTTCGACAGTTGGGCGAAATTTTTTCCGGTGCAGAATTCGGTTTTCGGCATCGACGAGAACTCGACGTTGTTCATGCACGGCAGTTTGAGTTTCACCGGCAATTTGAATGCATTGCTGTCGACGTTGAGTGCGGGCGGCACGATCGTCACGAGCGAAAAGTTCAACGTTCGGAGTTGGATCGGGTTGATTGACGGTTGCTCGGCGATTTATCTCGTGCCGACGAAATTGAATTTGCTCGCGTCGATCGATCGAGAGCTCGGAAGCGTCAAAACGATCTTTACCGGCTCGCAACTCGTCAACGCGAAATTGTATCGCCGATTGATGAAACAATTTCCCGCCGCGCGGCTGATCATCTACTACGGCGCGAGCGAGTTGAATTACATCACTTACAAAATTATCGACGAGCGAAATGTCGGCGAGACAAACAATCTCGGGCGCGCGTTTGACGGTGTTGGCGTGTTCGTTCGCGACGGTTTGATTTATGTCGACAACGCATTCGGCGTGAGCGGGCTGAAGATGCCGACAACGGTCGGCGACGCGGGGCGGATCAATGACGTCGGCGAGTTGATTTTTGAAGGGCGGAGCGCGGATTTCATCAACAAGGGCGGATATAAAATCAGTGCCGCGCGGATTGAGCGACTGTTGCAGTCGATTGAAGAAATTTCGGCGGCGGCGGTGAAGAAAATTCGCGACGAACGGCGCGGCGAGAACTTCATTGCATTTGTCGTTGCCGAAAATCGAAATGCCGTCGAAAAAAAAATTCGGCAACTCCTCAAGCCGATTGAGCAGCCCGCGCGGCTCATCTTCGTCAAGGAATTGCCTTTGAATGATCGCGGCAAGGTTGATTTTTCAACCGTCGTCACACTTTGAATTTGTTGACTTCATTTTGCAATTGCTGTGCGAGCACCGACAATTGATTGCTTGCCTCGGACATTTCATGCATGGTTGCCGCCTGCTGTTGAGTTGCCGCCGAAATGTTTTGCGCGTTTTCGGTCGATTGCGTGCTGATGTTCTGCACCGACGAGATCGCGTTCATTATCGATTGACTCGTGTTGTTGACAGCATCAATGTGCTCAATCGAGCGATGAACGTTTTCATTCAACTCGCGCACCTTTTCGGCAATAACTCCAAACGCTTCACCGGTTGCCATAACAGACACGGCTCCCTCCTTGACGCTCTCGTTGCCGAGCTTGATCTCCTCGACTGCCGACGACGTATCCGCTTGAATTTGATGAATGAGCTCGGAAATGCTTTTCGCCGCCGATGCCGATTGTTCAGCCAATTTCCGCACTTCATCAGCCACCACCGCAAAGCCTTTGCCGTGCTCGCCCGCGCGCGCCGCTTCTATCGCCGCATTCAGCGCAAGCAAATTTGTCTGATCCGCAATCGCGCCGATCGTTTCGACAATCGAGCCGATCTCTTTCGACCTCTGACCGAGTGTGTTGACCACGTCAGCCGATTTGTTGACGCGCGTTTCGATCGTTTGAATCTGTTTAATCGCGAACTCGACTTTGTTTTTGCCGTCTTCCGCGCTTTGACGACTTATCTTCGCCGCGTCGTCCATCTTCCGCGCACTCAAGTGCAGTTCATTCATCTTCGATGTCATTTCGTCGAGGATGCCGTTCAATTTTTCAATCGTATCGGCTTGCGTCGAGGCGCATTCGACCATTTCAACCGTCCGCTCCGCCACTTGATTGATCGACTCTGACGTTTGCTCCGCGCTCGCCGTCAACTCTTGCGAAGACGCCGCAACTCTTTCCGATGAATTGAGAACCTCGACCAACAATCGCCGCAATTTCTCTTTCATGTCGTTGACGTTTTTCGACAGCGTTCCAATCTCGTCCGTCGAAGTCACTTCCAAATCGCGGATTGCAAGATTGCCGCCGGACACTGCCGCCATCGTTCCGGATACGTCGAGCAGCTTCTTCATTTGCTTGCCAATGACGACCCATGACAAACTCCCGAGCACTGCCACGATGATCGCCATCGTTATCAATGTCGACAGGATCAATCGATTTTCAACGTCGTTCAGAGATTTTGTCGGCAATCCGACGAAAATCATTCCGATGATTTTCCCCGCACCGTCTTTGATCGGAACATACGCGCTGTCAAATTCCTCGCCGATGACGTCCGCGCGTCCGGTGTAAAATTTGCCGCTCTTAAGAACATCATTGATGACCTGTTCCGAAGCCTTCGTGCCGACGCCGCGCTTGCCTTCTTTGTTGTTGACGGTCGTAGCCACACGCACGTCGTTTTGAAAGATCGTCACGTGTCCTTCGCAGATGCCGCCGAGATAATCAACCACGTCGAAGTTGTCATTGATCTTCAAATCGCCTTTGTAGAGATTGTTGTCAACGAGTTTCCAATCGCCGGGGTGCCGATATTCCAATATCTCGACAATCGAATTGAGACTCGAGCGGACTCCTTTTTGCAACGAAATGTTGAAACCGTCTTCTGCCGAAATATAGCCCAGCCCGCCCATGCAAACGCATACCAGCACAATAAACAAATTAAATGCGATAACCGCTTTGGTCTGTAATTTCATTTTTTTGACTCCAATTCTTTAAAAGAAAACAATTCGGCGGCATCACAATTTGCCGAGATGCGCCGTCGAATTAATCAGTTCGATCGAAAAACTGCCTTCGTTGAAATGCAAGATGTTGACCGCCGTGTTGAATTGTTTGATCGCCCAGAGTTTTCGCATGGGTATTTCGAGAACGGCGGCAATGATCGTCCGAAGCACTCCGCCATGCGTAACAACCGCAAATGTTTTTCGAGCATCGTCGCGGACGATCGATTTGATTGCATTCATGGCGCGCGTTTGAACGTTGACAAACGACTCGCCGCCCTCGGGAGTGAAGGCTTCCGGATCGAGGAAAAATGTCTTGAATTCTGCCGGATGCGCGAGCGCGAGCTCCTCGAAACTCCGTTCTTCCCAACTGCCGTAACTCGCCTCGCGAAGCTCGGGCATGAAGTGCACTTTGAGACCGAACTTCTCTGCAATGATCTCGGCGGTCGTGCGCGCGCGACTCAAATCGCTCGAGAAGATCGCGTCGATGTGAATGACCGGAAAATGCGCCGCCAACAGATGCGCCTGATGCACGCCTGCCGGTGCGAGCGGCGTATCCGATTGCCCTTGAAACATTCCGCGCTTATTCCATTCCGTTTCGCCATGCCGAATCAATATCAATTTCGTCAACTTCGATCACTCCCCAAGATAATTTTTTTATATCATTGATTTCAATGTTTCGAGCACGTCAAACAATCGATCGTTCTCCGCGCGGAGCCGAATCGCCATGCGCAAATACCGCCCGTCAAGCCCGCGAAAATTCTCGCAGTTCCTGATCAAAATGTCATTCGCCTTCAATCTATTGATCACGCGTTGCGCTTTTTCGATCGTCTCGAACTTCATCAGCACGAAATTCGCCGAAGGCTCGAAAACTTCAATCCCGTCAATCGCTCGCAATCGATCAAAAACATATCGACGCTCGACTTCAATCCACTGCCGCGTTCGCTCAAGATATTTTTCGTCACCGAGCGCGGCAACGCCCGCAATTTGCGCGAGGTAATTTACATTCCAAACGTCTTTCGACTGCTCGAGTCGCTCGATCAAATTCCGATCGGCGATCGCAAAGCCCAATCGAAGTCCGGGGATCGCAAAGATTTTCGTCAGCGATTGCACGACGATCAAATTCTCGTTTCGCGCGACGAATCTTTTGACGGAGTACTCGTCACCGACAAAGTCAATAAACGACTCGTCAACAATGACTCGATGTGCCGCCGCCAATTTCAGAATTTCGTCGCTCGAATGCAATTCGCCCGCAGGATTGTTGGGATTGCAAACGACGACGTTTTGCTCGAGCTCGGAAAAATTCATGCGAAGCTCCGCCGCTCGAGCCGCGCGTTCGTATTCGCCGAATGTCGGTTGCGGAATATGAATTGCCGAAGGCGCGAGCAGTTTGAAGAAGACGTAAAAAAACTCCGCCGCCCCGTTGAATACCGCAATGTTTTCAATCTCGAGCGCGTAGCGGGCGGCGATCGCCTCTTTCAAACGCCGCGCGGAAGGATCGGGATAATGCACGATGCCGTCGAGATTTTTTTCGATTGCGTGGCGAACGGAATCGGGAATGCCGAGCGGATTGATGTTTGCACTGAAATCGAGAACGTTTCGGAGTCGTCCTTCGGAGTCATAAACGAAGCCGCCGTGCTCGAATTGTTTCATACAGATCGTCCTTTCGACAGGAAAAGTTTTACTGCAGGCAGGAATTGAAATTTCAACAGCGAAAATCAGTTTAGATTAATCGACGAGGTGATTGGATTGGCAAAAGAAAGTGCGAGAACCGGTGCGGAAACTGCCGGCGATAAAAAGGGCATACTGCTCGAATCCGGTACGAATGAGTTTGAGATTGTCGAGTTCAACATCGGCTCCGTCAATTACGGCATCAACGTGGCGAAGGTTCGCGAAGTCATTCAACGCGCTCCGGTAACCGCCATGCCGCAAGTTCATCCGTATGTCGACGGGCTGTTCACTCTGCGCGGCAAGGCGATTCCGCTGGTCAATCTTCCGCGTTGTCTCAACGTCATGTCGACCGAAGAACCGAGAAACATCATCGTCACCGAGATCAATAAATTCTACATCGGCTTTTTGGTTGACAACGTCTCGCGCATTCACAGAATTTCGTGGAAGGATATGGAGCCCGCGCCGGAGGTCGGTGATCAATCGCGCGTGGTCGGCATCATTAAAATGTCCGATCGAATTGTGTTGTTGCTCGATTTTGAAACGATAATAGCAGAAATCAACCCCGAGATCAATGCGAAGTTGACGACGGTCGAGGAGAGTTCGGCGGACGCTCGGGCGATGCGCGCTCAAGTGCATGTCGTTGTGGCTGAAGACTCGGCAATGCTCCGCGATCTGCTCGTTACGACACTGCATGACTCGGGCTATCGCTTTGTGCGCGACTTCGGCAATGGCGCGGACGCGTGGGATTACTTACAGAACCTCGCGGCAAAAGACGGTCCGATCGATCAACACGTCGGACTTGTTGTCAGCGATGTCGAGATGCCGAAGATGGACGGGCATCGATTGCTGAAGATGGTGCGCGATAACGAGCGATTGAAAGACGTACCGTTCGTGCTGTTCTCTTCGCTGATCAATGAAGAAATGCGATTGAAGGGCGAACAACTCGGCGCGAGCGGGCAGATTTCCAAACCGGAGATCAGCATGCTGATCGGACTGCTCGACAATCTGATCTTCGGCAAGCCGCTCAAGACCAACGATGATTATTGAGCCCGAACGGCGAATAAATTGATTGACACGAGGGAGCGCAATCGATGCGCTCCCCTTGAGTTTAAAAGAAAAGGATGTTGTTCTGATGGAAGTAATTGATTATGGAAACGGCAATCGAATTTTCGTCGGCGATAACGTAAAATTTTCAGCAGAAAAAATTTCATTCACGCAACACACAGGGGGGGAGTTGAAAAACAATATTTTGTTTCTTGAGAGTAATCTTAATCTCGGAAAGAGCGCAATAAAATTTCACGGCAATAACTCTGTCGTCTTTTTGAATTCCGGTAAATTTACTTATAAATTGAAGGTATTGATCAACAGTGATTCTGTAATGTATGTCGGCAAAAACAATTACTTCAACAAAACTTTGTCGGCGATTCTGTATGAGCAGAAAAATATATTTATTGGCGAAGGCGGTATGTTTTCTTTCAACGTCGTAATTCGCAATACCGATCATCATCCGATTTATGCGATAAAAGACGGGCGACGAATAAATTTTGGAAAAAGTGTTTTCATCATACAAAATCAAATCATATATATAGTTTGGCAAACTTGCAGTTTTATCAAAACTATACAAAGACATACATATATTTGAATAATACTCTAACGTTTCAGGATATATTCTATCTTTTACATCATTTTGAGAAAAAATACGCAAAAGCTTGCATAAATTA
>CALGGX010000190.1 GCA_937916025.1 uncultured Selenomonadales bacterium | reverse complement strand
AGTTCAGACGTGTGCTCTTCCGATCTAATACGCAAAGCCGACTTCCTCGAGCGCGGGATTTGCCATATTCTCGTAATGCCCCGGCGAGTTAATCCACATCTCCATCGCCTGTTCGGCGTCGACACCCGTGCCCATTGCGATATTCTCCGCGCATGTCCGATATCGAATGCCGTATTCGTCAAAAATCGAAAAGCAACTCGTTCCGTCCGGACGCGTATGACTGAAATTCTGCAACAGTTCATAAGCACGGACATTGGCGGCATTTTGCAGATCGGACTCGGGATTCCAACGAAACGGTTTCAAGCCATGCTCCGCGCGGAATTCATTCAGCAATTCGACGGCGTGAACTTCTTCATCGTAAGTTTCCGCGCCTGCCGAATTCGGCAATGTCAATACAATGACGACAACTCCGAGCAGGATGCTCAACAATTTTTTCATGACGATCTCCTCCCATGCGATGCATTTTTCCGATTGCGCCCGAGAAATTGCGCGGCGACTTTGTAATTCTTGCCGTTGAGCTCGAATTTATCCGTCAAACTGAAGACGACGAAATTGAAATCGGCAAACGGATATGTGCCGATTTTTTTGTCTTCAAAATATCGTCTGATGCGCGTATCGCCGATCGCAAAATGTTTGTAATGCGTGTCGTTGTAATTGAAATTGAGACGATAACGGCGATTTTGATCGCGAGAAATTTCCGGCGGCGGCTCGATCTCAATCTCGAGTTCTGTTGCCTTGACGAGGAGCAGAGACTCGCGTTTTTTTATTGCGCCGAGATTGGTTTCGATTACGGAGCGTTCGGCGTTGAAAAAAATCTTGACGCGATCGTCCGTGCCATGACGCGAGAGAACTTCGTCGAGTGACAGCTTGTCGACTTTACTCCACCGACGCGTCTCGTCATAAAAAAAATTCTCGGGTTGCATGGCATTTTGACAGTTCTCGAGTAAATCAATGCGGACGACGTCGAAGAGTTTGACGTGCGTACCGTCGGCATAAGTGATTTGCTTGAGCGGAACCGCGCCCTTTGTTTCATGATTACTCGAGTACGGACGAAGCCATTCGCCGGTTGCAACATCGATGCCCGCCACGCAATAATCTCCGTTCTTTTCGCTTGCCGCCAAAATTACGATGTCGCGTTCCATATCGCCCTCACAGATGAACGATCTCGCCGTACTCGAAAGTGTCTTTGATGAGCTCCGCCACCAACCGTCGATGGCAAAACTCGGCTGAAGGCTCCGTGCACAGCAGACAGCATCGATCGAAATTCGCGTAATGCAATTTCAGATGCTCGGCTGTTCGACGTTCAATCATCAGATCGTTGAAAATGTTGACGTATTGCTCCCAATTGACTTGATGCGCTTTGTAATCACGGAGCAGTTCGGGTGACGGCGCGAGTTCCATGTCATGAATGTACTCAATATCGGCGATTGTTTTCAGGAAATATCGGATGTCGGGGAATTTGCTGAAGCCGGAGAGTTGCGTCCGATTGAAAAGCCGCACGTCGATAACTCGGCGCACTTGATTGTATTGCAGGAGCGTAAAAAATTCTTCGGCGGTCTTTTTGGTAAAGCCGATGGTGAACAGTGTTTTCAATCAATATCACGCTCCTACGGTTCGATTCCGATCAAAACAATCGGCAGATTGTGCATCGGAATAATCTCAATGCCGACATCGATATCGCCGCGCTCGAAAAAAAATGTATGCTTGACATGAAGATCGTATTGCACGGCGAAGTATTTGCCGAGTTGCATCTCGACCGCAACGCGATCTTTTACAAAATCAACTTGATTATATGTCCGATAAGCGTCGAAGCCGCTCTGCTCGATTGCCGATCGCTGAAGTTTTTCGTCTCTGATATGAACGGTGTTTCGAGTCGTCTGCAAGTCTTCGTTGACGCAGTAATGAATACGCATTTCATGCCAATCGTGCGCTTCAAACTCTTGCTTGAACAGTTTGTTCAGTTCTTTCGGCGAATATTTCATTGCGAGGATTCTCCCACTCGAGCGGACGCCGCGCGAGCTTATCGGTCGGCTTCGGTTCATATACTTGTCGAAAGATCGGACGAGTCGGCAATCGATCTTCTCGAAGCAATTCGATCCTCCGCATTCCGATCTCGACATATTCTTCCGAGAGCTCCGAGCCGTACGCCCGCCGTCCGTTTTTCAATGCTCCGATCAGTGACGACGCCACGCCCGCAAACGGATCAAACACAACATCATTCGGATCCGTCAATGCGAGAACACATCTTTCAACCAATTCGACAGGGTATTGACACGGATGATTGACTTTTTCAATGTGATTTGCCTTGACGTTCGGAATCTCCCACACGCCGCAATCCCAATCGTCAATCAAACGCTCGACCGTCATCTGCCACACATCCGACGGATTTTTGCCGAGCGGATTGCCGCTCAATTGCCCGCGCTTCTCGCCTTTGAAATGCCGTTTGCCGGGATATTTCGACGGCACTCGGACGGCATCGAGATTGAAGACGTACTCGTCCGTTTTCGTGAACCACAACAGAGTTTCGTATCGCCCGCTGAATCGCTTCGAGCAGTGCAAACCATGTCCGAAATGCCAGACGATCCGATTGCGCAATCGGAAGCCGCGACGTTTGAACAGCGGATAAAAATACATGTCGAGCGGAAAAACTTCGCCGTCGTCGACGTAATTGCCGACTTGCCAACACAAACTTCCGTCTTCGGCGACAACTCGAGTGAATTCGTCGAGCAACGGCTCCATATCGGCGAGATATCGATCAATCCCGACGCGCGTTTCGTATTCCTTGCCGATATTGTAAGGCGGCGACGTGATCAGCAATTTGATTTCGCCGTCCGCAATCGAGCGGCAAAAATCCGGCGCATCGCGACATTCGTATCTGAACTCCGGCAGTATCATATGCCGACCGCCGCGCGGACGAAATCGCGAAACAGCGGATGCGGATGATTCGGGCGCGACTTCAGCTCGGGATGAAATTGACAGCCCACAAACCACGGATGCAAATCCTTCCGAAGCTCGATCACTTCAACCAACGAGTCGTCCGGCAATGTCCCCGCGATTATCATGCCGTTCTCGCCGAACACTTCACGAAAGCTGTTGTTGAACTCGAAGCGATGCCGATGCCGCTCGCTGATGATCAATCGTCCGTCTTCGCGAGTGATCGTTGCCGCCCGTTTCTCGTCAACGTCATTGTAAGCCGCTTCCGTATTCGTGTCATTGACGAGTTTGCACGGATACGCGCCGAGTCTCATCGTGCCGCCCTTTTCCGTAACATTCAATTGCGAGTCCATCAATGCAATCACCGGATGCTCCGTTTCCGGATTGAATTCCGTCGAATTGGCGTCCATGAAGCCGCAAACGTTTCGCGCAAATTCGATTGCCGCGCACTGCATTCCGAGACACAAGCCGAAGAACGGAATTTTATTTTCGCGCGCAAACGTAATCGCTTTAATCTTACCCTCGATGCCGCGATCGCCGAAACCGCCCGGCACCAAAATCCCCTTGCAACCGTTGAAAATCTCTTCGAGATCGGTAAACGGCGGCTCGATTTTCTCTGCATTCACCCAGACGATCTTGACATGCGTCGCGTTTTCGATGCCCGCATGATGCAATGCCTCGACGACTGAAATATATGCGTCCGGCAATTCGACATATTTGCCGACGACGGCGATTTTGACCTTCCGCTCCGGATGATGGATGCGATGGATCATTCGCTCCCAATCCGCCATCTTCGCCGGTGCCAAATCCAATTTCAGCTTATCGAAAACGATCTTGTCGAGCCCTTCACGTTGCATCATCAGCGGCACTTCATAGATCGAATCCGCCGTCCGATTTTCAATCACCGCCGTTTCGTCAACATCACAAAACAGCGCGATCTTCTTCTTCATGTCGAGCGGAATCTTTTTTTCTGTCCGACAAACGAGAATATCCGGTTGAATTCCGATCGCGCGAAGTTCCTTCACCGAGTGTTGAGTCGGTTTTGTTTTCAATTCGCCGGCGGCGGAAATATACGGCAGAAGCGTGACGTGAATGTAAAGCGCATCGTTTTTGCCGACTTCTTTTTTGACTTGCCGAATCGCCTCGAGGAACGGCAACGACTCGATATCTCCGACCGTGCCGCCGACTTCCGTTATGACAACGTCCGCCTTATCGAGCTCGGCAACCGCATACACGCGCTCTTTGATCTCGTTGGTGATGTGCGGAATGACTTGCACCGTCGAGCCGAGATAATCGCCCTTGCGTTCTTTCGACAGCACCGACCAATAGACTTTGCCCGTCGTCG